>CAZRYM010000029.1:0-18816 GCA_964604305.1 uncultured Thermotogaceae bacterium
ACATGATTCGTGTTCAATATCAAATAGTAATGTAGATAAAAACTAATAATAAAATAGTTGCACTGCAAAAAGGTCATTTTCCAAGAAATAATCGCAAGATTCAGTTATCATCTCATTTTCGGGCACCCACAAGGGATGCCCCTACAAAGACTTGAAAACCTTATTATTAAAGGCGTAGGGGCGGACCGATGTGTCCGCCCGCAAAAAAATAGCAGAAACGATTTTTTGGGAAATCAGTTGAAAAAAAAGGTTTTTGCAGTAGAACCATAAAATATAAGTGATCAATTATTTAGTCTAAAACAGATAACTATTGCCTATTTTCTTTTCATGAAGTTTTATTGTATGATAAAACAGAAGTGGCAATAAATTAGACAAATTGATAGGAGAGTGGTTTTTGATGAAAGTGATTGCTTTTAACGGAAGTCCAAGAAAAGAGGGAAACACTTATCATGCTCTGCGTATGGTTACGGATGTACTGAAAAATGAAGATATACAAACAGAAATAATTCAAGTGGGCGATAAAAAGATACAAGGTTGTCTGGGTTGCGGAAACTGTGCCAGAAACAAAGATGAGCGTTGCGTTATTCAAGGAGACGATGTGAATGAGTGGGTCCAAAAGATGAAAACAGCAGATGGTATCCTTCTCGGGTCTCCTGTTCATTATTCCGGAGTAAGCGGAACGATGAAGTCATTTTTGGACAGGGCGTTTATGGTAGCCGGAGTGAACGGAGGTTTGCTCAGACACAAAGTCGGGGCATGCGTCAGTGCCGTAAGACGTTCCGGTGGATTACCGGCGTTTAACCAACTTAATGTCTATTTACTCTATTCAGAAATGGTCATACCGGCTTCAAATTACTGGAATGTTATCCACGGGACCAAACCGGCAGATGCATTGGAAGATGAAGAGGGAAAGCAAATCATGAGAACTTTGGGGAAGAACATGGCCTGGTTGATGAAGTCCCTGGAGAATTCAAGGGGCACAGTTTTACCGCCAGAAAAGGAAAAGAAACGTTATACGAATTTTATCAGGTAATGTGTTTATTATAAGAGAGGTTTTCTTTTGAATGGAACAATTTTTAATATCAAACGCTATTCTATTCATGACGGCCCGGGCATCAGAACGACTGTATTTTTAAAAGGATGTCCTTTGAGTTGTATTTGGTGCCATAATCCCGAAGGGATTCAACAGGGATCCGGCTTTTTTTTCGATGCAAAGCTTTGTCTGAATTGTCTTAGATGCGTTCAAAGTTGCAGTTTGGGTAGTATTACAAAGAGCAAAGAGTTGATAAAGATCGATCTTGAAAGGTGTTCTCATTGTGATGAGTGCGTGAACGCATGTCCCACAAACGCTTTGAGAAAAAATGGGAGAAATTATTTAACTGATGAGCTTATGGAGGTTATCTTAAAAGATATCCCATTCTATGATGAATCGGGTGGGGGTGTTACCTTTTCCGGTGGAGAGCCTCTTTACCAGCTTGAATTTCTTCATGAGATGCTCATGAAGTGCAAAGAACGTGGGATACACACCGTTGTGGATACTTCCGGTTATTGTTATTCGGATAAGTTAAAAGAAATAGTCGATCTGGTGGACCTTTTTCTTTATGATATTAAGTGTATCGATGATATCAAACATGGAAAATATACCGGCGTATCAAACAGCATTATCAAGGAAAATTTAAGATTTTTGATCTCACAAAAAAAATGTATCTGGATCAGGATTCCCCTTATCCCCGGTTTAACAGACAATGATGAAAACATAGATGGGATAATTGATTTGCTAAAGGGGATGGGTTTTTTCGGACGTGTCCATTTATTGCCTTATCATGACCTTTCCGGCACCAAAGAAATGAAAATGGTGGAAAAAGACAATCAAAAAGTTGTTGGTTTGATAATGAAAAAGAATTCAAAAGGACAGAAACTTGATATAATAAAGGAAAGATTTCAAATTGAAGGGTTTGATGTGAGAATCGGAGGTTGAGGATGAACGAAAGGATAAAAAGGCTTAGAGAAAAAAGTTATATGGAAAAACCACGTATTTCATCTGAAAGGGCAAGGCTGGTCACGCATTTTTATAAAGAAAATCAGGGCAAATATTCCACAGCTGTCATGCGTGCCCTGAATTTTAAGAATCTCTGTGAAAACCAGACAATTTTCATAGGTGATGATGAACTTGTTGTTGGTGAGAGAGGGCCTTTTCCCAAATACGTTCCCACATTTCCTGAACTGACCTGTCACAGTATTGGGGATCTGAAAATTCTTAATGAGCGATCCATGACTTCATATAAAGTAACAGACCAAGATATGGATATTTACAATAAAGAGATCATCCCCTTTTGGAGCGGAAGAACGATTAGAGATAAGATCGTTCCCCATATGACTGAAGAATGGAAACTGCTTTATGAAGCCGGAGTTTTTACTGAATTCATGGAACAGAGAGCTCCCGGACATACAACACTTGATGGAGAAATTTACAATTCGGGAATGAGAGATTTTAAGAATCAAATTAACTCTGCTAAGGATAAATTGGATTTTTTAAATGACAGTGAAGCCTATGACAAATTGCAGGAATTAGAAGCCATGAAGATTTCCTGTGATGCCATAGAGATATTTGCAAACAGACATGCAGAACTCGCTGAAGAATTAGCCAAAAACGAAGAAGACCCAAAAAGGGCTGAAGAATTACAGGAGATAGCGTGCATATGCAAAAAGGTTCCTGCTTTTAAACCTGAAACCTTTCACGAGGCTGTTCAAATGTATTGGTTTGTACATCTGGGAACGGTGATGGAACTAAACGGGTGGGACTCCATGAATCCCGGTCACCTTGATCAACATCTCTATCCATTTTATAAGAGAGATATAGAAAAAGGAACTCTTGACAGAGAAGGGGCAAAGGAGCTTTTAGAATGTCTCTGGATCAAATTCAACAATCAGCCCGCTCCTCCAAAAGTGGGTGTAACGGCTCTTGAGAGCGGAACGTATAACGATTTTACCAATATTAATATTGGCGGGTTGAAAAGGGATGGCAGTGATGGTGTTAATGAAATTTCTCATCTATTGCTTGAGGTGATTGATGAGATACATCTTTTACAACCCGGATGCAACATACAAGTCAGTCAAAAAACCCCTGACATTTTTCTCAAAAAGGGCTGTAGGCTTATTAGAAAGGGTTATGGTTATCCCAGTATCTTTAACGCAGATGAAACGATTATGGAAATGGTCAGAGCGGGAAAAACTGTAGAAGATGCAAGAGAAGGTGGTTGCAGCGGGTGTATTGAAACGGGTGCCTTTGGCAAAGAGGCGTACATCCTTACCGGCTATCTGAATGTGCCTAAAATACTTGAATTAACCATGAACAACGGAATTGATCCCTTGAGTGGGAGAAAAGTCTCCATCCAAACAGGTGATCCGGTAACATTTGATTCATATGAAGCTCTTCTAAAGGCTTTCAAAAAACAGTTGGAACACGTCATCGACGTTAAGGTGAAGGGCAATAATCATATTGAAAGGATATATGCAAAACAGATGCCGGCTCCCTTTCTTAGCGTTTTAATCAAAGATTGTATTGAAAATGGCAAGGATTATTACGATGGAGGCCCCAGGTATAATACCAATTATATTCAGTGTTGCGGGATCGGTACGATTACGGATAGTTTATCTGCCGTTAAAAAACACTGTTATGAAGATAAACGGTTTGATTTGCAAGAATTGATTGGGATATTGAATCGTAATTTTGAAGGTGAAGAAATTGCACGGAATATTTTAATGAATAAAACTCCGTTTTATGGTAATGATGAGGATGAAGCCGACGCAATCATGCAGAATGTGTTTAACCTCTTGTTTGATAGCATAGAAGGGAGAAAGAATACCAAAGGAACTTTTTACCACATCAATATGCTCTCCACAACTTGTCATGTTTATTTTGGCAAAAAACTGGGAGCAACACCAAATGGAAGACTCAGGTATATGCCCGAATCCGATGGGACATCCCCTTCTCATGGTGCAGATACCAATGGTCCCACGGCAGTCATTAAATCCCTGTCGAAGATGGATCAGATCAAAACCGGAGGAACGCTGCTCAATCAGAGATTTCTTCCCTCAGTGATTGAAGGGGAAGATGCCATTGAGAAGCTGGTCAAATTAATAAGGACCTATTTCAGATTAAACGGTCATCATATACAATTCAATGTGGTGGATTCCAAGACCCTAAAAGATGCACAGCGGAATCCTTCTTTGTACAAGGACCTTTTGGTAAGGGTTGCCGGTTACAGTGATTACTTTGTAGATCTGGACAAATTTCATCAGGAAGAAATAATCGCAAGAACCATCCAGGAAGTTTTATAAAAAAACCGGAAAACCAATTGGTTTTCCGGTAGGTTTTCTACATTTTCCGGTGGTTTTACTTTAAAACGTCCCCAGAAAACATCAAGGAGATTTTCTGATCCCGAAAAAAAGCAAATGGATCTTCTCAAGGGATTTCTAAAATAACTGCTTTTTGTGTTTAAACCTGTTTCTTCAGGATACAACGTATGCATTTCATCGTGTCTGTAGTCTTTTGCTTTCAAACCGATCGAAAATCGCTACTCTACTGAGGGTGGGTTATAGCGAATTTCGGGCTTTACGAAATCTCCTTCAGGTCATTCAAACTGAACGAACCTGTTCTTATTGTACTATATTTGAGACGTTTTTTTATGAATTAAATAATAAGAAAGGTTTTTGTGGAGTAAAAATAAAATAAAAGAGTCTGATTTAATGTAAATTTATAAAATCAATAAGGTTAATATAAATAAAATTTATGGATCTTTACAAAAAGAGATCTTGTTCCTTCCGGTATTTTTTGAATGATAAAGCGCCATGTCTGCAAGATTGACATAATATTCCAAAGGTTTGTCCAGTTCAGGAATAAGAGAACAGGCACCGATGCTTACAGTGATTACATCTGAAATTTCAGAGAATTGATGGGGGATGGACAAACCACTAACTGATTTGAGCATATCTTTTGAGATTTTCATGACACCATCCCGGTCCGTATCCGGAAGAACACAAAAAAATTCTTCACCGCCATATCGTCCTGCAATATCTGTGGGTCTTTTTAAAGTTGCTGATATAACCTGGGCAACTTCGTAAAGGGTGACGTCACCGGCTACATGCCCGTAGTTGTCATTATAATTTTTAAAATAATCGATATCCAGCATAATGAATCCCAGAGGATTTTGAGTTCGGATTGCCCTTTTTACTTCCTTTTCGAATGCTTCCATAACAGCCCTTCTGTTAGGGATTGCCGTTAATCGGTCTGTATTGGATAACATCAGCAGTTTATCCCTGTACTGTTTCATTTGAAGATGATTTCTTACCCGCAATTTCACAATATCAATATTATAGGGTTTTCTTATATAGTCAACAGCACCAAGATTAAGACCTTCAGATTCGTTTACCGTATCATTGAGAGCTGTGACAAAAATCACCGGGATGTTTTTTAATTCATCATCTCTCTTCAATTCACTGCACACTTCAAAACCGTTCATTCCGGGCATCATTACATCAAGAAGGATAAGGTCAGGTTTATTTTCCTTTGCTATTTTAAGAGCCTCTTCCCCGCTTTTGGCAAACAGAGTATTATAATCATCTTTAAGTGTGTTGTTCAGGATAACAATGTTTTGAGTAACATCATCAACGATCAATATAGTTTGTCTATCTTCCATTTGGTGACCCCTCTTTTAGTTTTTTGCCAATGACGAAGTGATTTTTTCCAACTCATTTAAGGCTTCTTTATATTTCAAATCATCGATTTTTTGCTTTATTTTCTTTTTCATTCCTAACAAACCCAGATTGTCAAATTGAAACTCATTTTCATTTAAATAATCTATTGCTGAAAGATCATTTCTTAACAACATCTCTTTCAGAGTATATAATATTGACGTTAATTCCTCATGACTTGCGGTATTTGCTTTATTTTTCCTTTCTGTTTTGCCCTGGAGTGGTGGATTGTCGCTTTTCAAATATGTTGCAATTGCTTTTTGAAGCTGCTCTTTTTTTAGGGGTTTTGTAAGGTATAGATCCATTCCGGCGTCAAGGCATTCTTTTTCCTGCTCTTTTGTCGCAGTAGCCGTCAGGGCAAAGATGATGGTTTTTTTTGTTTGATGGTGTTCTTCATATTCCCTAATTATTTTTGTGGCAGTTAAGCCGTCCATTACGGGCATAAAAAGGTCCATTAGTATAATGTCGGGTTTTTCTTTTTTCACCAATTCAACGGCCTCTTGTCCATTTAAGGCTATCATTATTTTGGGGTTCTGTTCAAGTTCTTTTAAATATTCATGGAATAAGAATCTGCTGGTTTCCACATCATCTACTATTAAAAAGGTTGGTTTATCCTTCGCTTTTTGGGGATTCGCTTGTTTATTCTCATTGGAGTTGAAGTTTAATTTGGAATAAGACATTACAGGGGTGACTTCTTCATCTTCCTTTTGTTTGTACTTTGCTTGAAGCTTAAAATAAAAGGTGGATCCTTTGCCCTTTTCACTTGTGAATTTAATTTCACTTCCCATTTTTTTGGCAATTCTTTGAGATAAGATCAAACCTAGTCCGGTACCACCAAACTTTTTTGTGGTGGATGTATCTCCTTGCGAAAATGCTTTGAAAAGTCTCCGCTGTTTTTCCTGACTCATTCCAATACCCGTGTCTTTGATTGAGAAGTGGAATTTGCCAATATCACGAGATACAGAAGTAAAACGAACCGTTATTTCAATTTCTCCTTTTTCAGTGAATTTTACAGCATTGTTGAGTAGATTGATAAGAATTTGCTTTAATCTCATATAATCGATGTATGGATATTTTGGAATATCCTCGTCGATGTTTAAGAGCAATTTCAAGCCTTTCTCGGATAATATAGTTTGAATGGCCTCAATGGCTTCTTTAAGAAGAACATGTAAATCCGAAAAATTTTGTTCCAGCTTTAATCTGCCATCCTCAATGAGTGAAAAATCAAGGATATCATTTACGATATTCAAGAGGGAATTAGCGTTTGAACTTACGTTTTTAAGAAACTCTTCTTGTTTACTATTTAGAGAGGTATTTTTTAGTAGATCAGAAAACCCGATGATTCCGTTTAATGGTGTTCTTATTTCATGGCTCATGTTCGAAAGAAACTCCGATTTTGCCCTTCCGGCGGCTTCTGCTTTTCTTTGAGCCTCTTTAAGTTCGGTGATATCAATACTGGTTGCCATGATTCTTTCTATTCCATTGTAATTAACCAGTTTCAGATTCACCTTTTCCCAGAGAATCCTCCCGTCTTTTCTTTTTGATTGCCATTCAAAGTCTTGCGGTCCATCTGTTGTTGCCTTATTCATCAACTCTTTCGCCTCTTTAAATGAGTAAGGTGACTCTCCCATTATCTCTTTAAAATTAAAGTCTTCAAACTTGGATATTCCATAAAGTGAATAAGCCTTTTGGTTTGCTTCAACAATTTCACCCGTCTCTTTATCATGTATCAGAATAGATACGGGTGAATTCATAAACAGAGAAGTGAACTGTTTTTCACGTCTTTCCAGTTCCAGATTAGCTTGTTTTTGTTTGGTGATATCTCGTGCAGCTGCATATAAAAGGCCTTCATGTGGGTGGGAGCGCCATTCGATGATTTTACATTCGCCGTTTTTGGTTAGATACCGGTTGGTGAAATTAAGTATATCTTCTTTATTTGCGAGTTTTGACATAGTATGTTTAGTAGAATTAATGTCATCAGGATGCACAAAATCCAGAAAATACCTCCCCTCGAGTTCCTTAATTTCATAACCCAGGAGCTGTTCCCATTCTTTATTCAGTTTTAAGAATCGACCTTCACTATCAGCTATACATAATAGGTCAAGATTGATCTCAAAGAAGTTTTCAAGTTGCATTCGTTTTTTTCTGTTCTCAGTAATATCTGTAAAAATGGTTATAAAATACTCTTTTTCTGGCGAAAAGATATGTACTTGAAACCACTTGTCAAATGATTTGCATAAAGCTTCATAAGTTTCATAGCCGCCTTGGAGGGCGATTTTTCCGAAGAGCTTTATCCGATCGAAGCCGCAATATTCTTTGTGTAATGAAATTTCACTTGCTTTATGGTTAATCAAATCAGTGCTTTTTAATCCAATTAACTGTTCAAACAACTGATTACACTTCAGAAAGCAATAATCTATGGGGAGTCCGCTGTCATCTGTTATGATTTTATGAAGGGCAAAACCAATAGGAGCGTTTTTCAGTAATTCTTCCAGTTGTTTTTTTTCCATAATCTATTATATCATTATTTAAATTGGTTTATCTTTTATTGTCTGAATTATATTGATGGTATAAATCTTCCAGTTCATGGCATAAAAAAGCCTCAACCAGTTTTGTTTCATAAAGCGTTCCGGAGTATCTTTTTATATCTTCAATCGCTTCTTCCAATTCCATCTTTCTTCGATATGGCCGATCACTTGTCATGGCATCGAAACTGTCTCCAAGAGCGATTATCCTTGATTCCATGGGTATTTCTTCTCCTTTTTTTCCGTCAGGGTACCCTGAACCATCCCAACGTTCATGATGATGGCGTACAATTAACGATATCTCTGACATTCCTTCTGTTTCTCTTAGGATTTCCTCACCTTTTTCAGAGTGCTTTTTGATTTCATTAAACTCATCCGGGGTTAGAAAACTCACTTTATTTAAAACCGTTCTGGCTACGAATATTTTTCCCACGTCATGAACCAGACTGGCCCAATAGATTTTATTAACGATTTCCTTTGGCAGCCCCAGCCTTTTAGCCAAAAAAGTAGAATAGGCGGCAACCCTTTCTGAATGACCTCTGGTATAGGCATCGTAGTATTCGATGGCTTTGACGAGAGACAGAACGACATTTTTCTGAAATTCTTCCTTATTTTTTGCGGATTTTTTTAACTCAAGAAACGAAGCGGCAATTTTAGAGATGGAATTCAGTATGCCCTTCGTGTCCTCTGAAAACTTCCCGGGATTGTCTTTTGCAATGTCCAATGAAAGATTTCCCACGAATTCTCCACCGAAGTAAAATGGTGCTATAAGAGATTGTTTAAAAGGCTTTACGGCACTTCTTAATATTTTCGCATCCTCTTTCTTGAAGTCATTATCATAATTATCATACAAATCATCGACTATCTCAACGGTCTTTTTTAAGTGAACCTTATCGGTATTCAGGTTTAATTTGGACAGTAAATCAATGTCATATCCAACGGCAGAGATAAACTTCCACTGCCCATTTTCTATCATTGCCACAGTTCCAAAATCGGCTTCATCGATTATAGCCATGGTTTTTTCCAGAAAGAGATCTAAAAAATCTTTTTCATTCAAATCCCGTACTCCTAAGGCACCGGCTATCATAACAAGATCTTCAAATTTCCCCAATGTCTCCCTTAATCGTTGGTTGGTAAACTTTAATTCTGAATAAGTCTCTTTTACTTTTTTTTCTGCATCGTTGATCTTGGCGTTCTTTTCTTCAATTTCATCAGTTCTGATTTTTACATTATGCTTCAAGTAAATGAAGCCGCCAAGTAAAATTATGGTTGAGATTGAAATGATGACAAGTATTTTCATTAATAAAGGGTTTTCAACAAATTCTTTATTATGCAGATATTTCTCGTTATTTCTGAAAAAGAAAGAATCAGGATTATCCTTCATGGTCTTTAATTGTTCATCGAATTCTTTGATCAGCCTTTGACTCTTCTCAGTTCCTTTGGGGAACCCAAGTCGTATGTCAGAGGGGTTTAAAACAATAGGAGTGGATTTTATGGGGTATTTGTTTGCGTTCATTGCCCCGAAAAGACTGTCCACAACACCTGCTTCTGCTTCACCTTCTGCAACTGATTGCAGTACTTCTTCATAGTTGGACTTTTCGATATAGGTGACAGGGATATTTAAGGAATCAAAGATCTTTTTGATACCGAAAACCCCCTGATAATTAATCGCATTTTGTGCAACTGCGATGCGCTTTTTCTCCAATTCCAAAAGTGAGTTAAAAGTTGAGTCGGATGGCACGTAAACCGTTCCATAGGATGAAAGAATATGTTCGTGATTAAAATCAAATAACTCGGCCCTTTCAGAAGAATAAACGATTGCCGGGAGGATATCGATATCACCGTTTTTAAGCATATTGAACAGTTCCTCAAATTCTCCCTTTACAAACTGAGTTTCCCAGTTATTGATTTTTGCTATCTCCCGAATCAAATCAGGGTAAATTCCGGCAGGTTTTTCTTCGTCCCAGTACACAAGAGGTGGACCGGGGTAAACACCTATTTTAACAACTGCAAGGGCAGTAAAGGTTATCATTATAAATAATAGAGTTAAAATCGTTTTTTTCATCTTTTCATCCTTTTTAATCATAGACGTTGAACGTGTTTTTATTCTACATGAGTCCAATACAAATTAGAACACACTCATGTAACTTTTTATGAGACTGAGACAAACATTCATGTAACGAAAATTTTATTTTATGAGATTTTTTTGATTCTATATGCGTGCATTTTGTTATCTCAATAGTTTAAAGTATAATAAAAAATCAAAAGTAGTACCAAGTTTCATTTTAGTTTGGTCTTTTCCAAAAAAACAGAGAAAACGGAGTGATAACAGATGAAGTTAGAGAAGTTGAACAAGAACCAGAAAGAGCTCGTTAAAGACCTGTACAGGTTGTGTTTTGCAGCGCCTTTTGATTCTGACTCATTTAACGCCTATTTGGATTCTGATGATCTTTGGGACTTTGTATGGGGTGTTGTTGAAGATGATTTGCTTCTTTCATCGTATATCGCTTATGAAGGACAGGTGAAAATAAGAACGGTTTCATTCGAAGTCTGTTATTTTGATGGTTTTGTCACACGTCCAGGCTACAGAAACCGCGGGATGGGGAGAAAGCTTTTCGAGAATCAAAGGAATGTGGCGATGGACAGGGGAATTAAACTCTTTGCCTTGGATCCCTTTAAAAACAGTTATTACAAACAATTTGGTTTTGAGGATGCTCTTGATTCAATAAAAATTGAACTTCCCATGAAAAACATTTCAGATGAAAAGGTTGATGATCTGTATTGCCCCGTTACCATTTCCGCTTTTCACTCAGAAAAGGCTAACGATGTCATGAGGAATATATATGAAAGGGAATGGAAGGAAGGGCACTATAACCCCATGCGATTGCCAGATGCTTATTTTAATGGGATGTTCAACAATAAATCCTGGAAAGTTTGTTTTTTTAAGAATGAATTTGAACGATACGATGGAAGCTTGTTGTATGAAATAAAAGACCGAACGATGACGGTATACAAAATGTCTTTTTTTGACCTGAAAGGTCTTCTGACATTTAGAGATTTCTTTGCTCAATTTAGAGATCAAATAGACACGATCACGTTTTTTAAGGCCCCTCCTGATTTTCCGGTGGACATTTTTACAAAAACCTTTCATGCCGGAAGTTCACACGTGAATATTCGGATGTATCCAACAAGAATGATGCAAATTTTGGATATAGAATATGTTATCAACAAAATATTGCCGGTGCTGGAACTTCATGAAGAGGCCGTAGAAATCAAGTTTACTGACAAACAAATCAAGGAAAACAACACGGTTTTATCTATTTCAAAAAATGGTGTAAAAAGGCTTAATAAGAAGACAGGCGATTTGCAGATGACTGTTTCGGATTTCGTGCCTATCTTAACCGGAAAAACCAGCTTTTCAGATCAATTTAGAAAAGGGAAGATCAAAGAAGGGGCTTTTCCAAATCCTAATTGGAATAAGGTGCTGCATCCTCATATAATCAAAGTGATGGATAAGGTGTTTCCAAAAACCGTCACACATAACAATGAATTTTGTTTTTAATGGAATGATCATTTTTTCGGAGGCGAATCAATGAGAATTGGGCAATTTTCTAAAAAGTTTAATGTCAGCAGGGAAACGGTCAGGTTCTATACCGACAGAGAATTACTGACGCCGGTAAAAATTGGAAACAGCAATATTTATGATCAAAACTGCATTGAGGATATGAAAAACATACTGTTGTTAAAAGATATGGATTTTTCGATTGATGAAATATCCCGATATTTTTCTTTTTTCCGGTTGTCTACAAAGCACACCATACCCATGAAGGAAGATCTTCTCTCACTTTTCGAAGAGAAATATTCAGATATCAACAGACAGATAAAAGAGCTAATTACTGCCAAAAATGAAGTCCGAAAGAAGATTGATGAAATTAAAAACTTTGAGGAAACGGAATTCGAGCAGGATGTACAACCGGGTTTTCCCATCGATCTTCTTGGAATTCTAGCATGCCCGGACTGTTTAAAGCCGTTGCATGTTGAAAACGGTCAGATTTCGTATAATTGTTTAACCTCAGGCGTAATCAAGTGTAAGTGCGGTTATCAGGCTGAAATTATCGATGGCATTGTTGTATTTGAAGGGGCTGAATACGAAGAGTTGTTTGATCAAAAGTTTGAAGGAGCAAAGTATAAAAAGTTATTTGAAAAGAAAGAGGATCTAATCAATCACGAACAAATGCTTCCTTCCGGCTATATCAATGCCCTTACTGCTGCAACAAACTGGCTTGGTCTCAAGATGGCCAAAGAGAATTGTAACGACAGTATCATTTTGGATCATATGACACACAGTGGAATCCTCAGCAATCGAATTATTGACGCATTGCTTGAGCAAAACAAGGGTTTTGTTTACATCGGACTCGATCCTCGGTTTCTGTTAATAAAGAATTTTAAACGTATTTTGAAAATGAACAAAAAAACTCCCAGAGCAGTTTTTATGTGTGGTGATTATGAAAAGATGCCGCTGGCAAAGGGAACTGCAGATTATATTTATAGCTGTTTCGGAACACAGACCTATGGTATTTTCAAAAAAAGGTCTCCTGTAAACGATATTCAAAGATTTCTCAAACCATCGGGGAAGTGGTTCGAGTTGTTTTTCTGTACCCATGAAAGGCAAATGATAGAGGATGAATTTAAAGAAATTGATTACTTACTGGATTATTCGAAAATTATCAACAGTTTCTCAAGCTTTGAAAGAATTTCTTATATAGAATCCGATGATTTAAAACAAAAGGGTGAGTTGTCGTTTTATTTTAAAAAAGACGCTGCCGTTACCTTGCTTTCATTCGTTGGAGAAAAGTAAACTTGTTTGACTTACTTGGGTAAACTCTCGTCAATGCTCCCATCCGGGAGCATGTTGTTTGGATGATACTGTCCCTTTGCCTCCATTTGATATCGTACACAAGAAGTATTTCCCTTCAGACAATATTGTTCCACCCATTTCCTGTCTAATAACCCTTCGTTTGTAAACCGTCTTATTGGACAAACGTTATACCATTTGCATGTTTTTTTAGTCTGAATAACCATCAACTCCCTTCTACGAAAAAATTATAACACTAATCATAAAAAGATTCCTCTGCAAAAAGGTCATTTTCCAAGAAATAATCGCAAGTTTTAGTTATCATCTCATTTTCGGGCACCCACAAGGGATGCCCCTACAAAGACTTGAAAACCTCAATATTAAAGGCGTAGGGGCGGACCGATGTGTCCGCCCGCAAAAAAACATCCACGGTGCTCGCCTACATCTATATTTAAGGGGCTTACAAGCTTTTGTAGGGGAGGGCCTGTGTGCCCTCCCGCGAACGAGAAAATGTTTGATTTTCAATGAAAACATTTAAATCACCCCTTTTTGCAGTGGAATCCTAAAAAGTTTTCGTAAAACTCAGCATCCTTTTGATTGATGACTTTTTCACGCGACACATACAAAAAAAGGAAGTATTATCAATAACAAACCAATGGAGGTGTATGTAAATGAAAAAGAATAAAAAAAGGGTAGGCTTGTGTATAGTTTCCATAATGATTCTTCTTGTGTTTTGCAGCTGTTCAATAACGGTGGATTTTTCGACACCGTCCTATGACATTACGATTCGTAACACAGTTGCGGCGAATATTCAGGTCAGTCTTAATGAGGGTGCGTCAACAGTATTCGTTGCCTCAGGAAATCAAGTAACCCTTCATTTGGAGGAAGGAACACCAATCGTTGTTCATATTGCAGGAAACCCTGCTTCCAAATTTGCGGTGGATGATATAACCGGTCTATATACTTTTGTCTTAGATGGGGAGGGATACACCTTAACCGCTAAACTTGGTACGATCAATATATTCAGCTTGGATGTTACTCGTGTTTTGTAAGGAAAGGCTTTATAAGTTTATATTGTTTATTCTTTTTTGTCAAATAATAGTTAAAGGGAGTATAATTATTACTATATAGGGAGGTGAGTTAAAGTGAAAAAGAATCATCTCAAATTGTCACTTTTTATTGTTTCGATACTCATTCTCTTCATTTTTTGCGGCTGTTCTATTACAGTGGATTTCCAAGGAACAAAATATGACATCACCATTCATAATGACGTCTGTCCCAGTATTGTTGTGAGCATGAACGGAGGAACATCAACAGTAGTCATTGCTCCAAGTGGACAAGTAACCTTGAATCTTGAAGAAGGTACACAGATCATGGTGTATGTGTATGGAGACATCACTAAGAAATTTGCAGTGGATGATGTGACCGGAGTATATACTTTCACTTTAGACGGTGAAGGGTACACATTGTTTGCCGAGTACGGCTGTATTAATTTACATAGCTTAAGAGTTACGCGAGTGCTATAAGTAGTGCTTTTTATAAAAAAAGAACCTTAGCTGCTGATTCGGCTTCAATTCTTGTGGTGTAAATATCCACCACATATAGGTTTTTATACCTGATTCCTCTTTCGATGATGAGGACAAAACCATTTGTTTGTTCAACAACAAAGTAGTCTTCTATCTCATCAAGAGGAATCGGTTCGTACAGACCGTTGGCCTGGTATTTGCTGAAATTTTCATCCGTTTCCCGGAGATAACCTACAACACACTTTTTCTTTTTGTGGACTAATAACTTCATCTAAAACACCTCGGGTTTTTCAAACCCCAAATGCTTCCCTGAAGATTATACATGAAAAAAACAAAAACTTGAAATATTCCGTTTTTGGTAACGCGTTTTTTTAAAACGCGATGAGATATCTTGTCTATGTGTTTTATTTGGAGTTCATCTCTAAAAAACAATGTTGAAAATCGAATAAAAATCGTGTATAGTATTAGTAGTTTCAGCCGTTACTTACATGTTAAATATAATAAACATTATAAAAAACGAAAGGGTGATGCTTTTGAAAGGGAGTATATTTGGACTTTTGATTTGTATTGCAATCGGTTTTATTCTTGTTTCGTGTGGAGGTGCTCCCGTAGTACCGGTTGAGCAGGTCATCGATATTTCAAACAATGAGGTTCTTGATGCATATGTGGACATCGGAGAATCTTCGACACCTTCTGTCTACACAAATCAAGGTAATCCTCTGGAACTGCCACCTTTTGCAACTACTTTGACTTTGACTTTCATCGAATCGGAGTCCTCCGTTTTTACTGTTACTTTTATGGGAGAACAATATCAAATCGATTCGGGCGAACTGGAAATTGATTTATCCGAAGTTGAAGCGGGAACATATCCACTGACTATAACAACAAGCGCAAAATCTGCGAGCCGGGATCACCAGACTCAGGTTTGGATCCAAGTGGATAAAGGGATTGAACTGCCTGATGTGGATTTAATTTGGCTTGAAAAAGATACAGCAACCTGTTCTCTTTTCTGGCAAACAGAGGAAACTGAAACGGCCACCATTGCTGTTTACTTGAGAACACAGGAAGCAAGTGACGGAGAATTAACAACCGTGGCAGTACTCACACCCAACAGTGACAATACCTTGGAACTACCCGCTTTGATTGAAGAGCAAAGCTATCAATTGGGCTTAAGAAGAGCAGGTGAACCTGAGACGAACTGGCTTGTTTCTTTTAAGACATTCAAAGGCTTTCAAGAAGGGTTGCAGCTGTTTTATTGGTTGGATTTGACAAAGCCTGAAACACACAGTGTATCTGTTAAGGTTTTCGGATGTTACAAGGGGATCGACACCTTAATGCTTGATAATTCAGGCTATCATACACAAGGCGGCATGGCAAGAGGATCCAATTTCGATTGTATTAGTGATCCTGAGATAAACATGTCCTTGCAGAATGCAAACATGGAAGCAGTTTTTGATTTAAATGGAAATGAAGAAGGGTATTTTCGGTTTTCTTATGATTCAAATAAGTCAGCGATTGAAACCGACAATCACGGTGTTCAGGGGTATTTTGGAGATGATTATTTGATTGCTTCTCACGAGCAGCTTCTTTACGGGCCGGCAAACACCATTCACAATTACATTTCTGAAAGTGCCAGAATCGATGTGTTCAATGCCGATCTTTTCTTGAAGTTAGAGAATGGCTGGACTTCCAAAAGCGGTTGGCTGGATTCGGATTTGAATCTTTACCAGCTTCCCGGTGTTTTTGAGGATTGTCTGGCAGAATTCTTTAGAGCTGCGAATATCTTCGCTTATAGAGAATCTGAATTTAATTCCTTATCAACATTATTCGGTGACTCAACTCTAAATATGATCCTGTCGAAAAACATTGAAGATGACTATTTCGATGATATTCAAGGGATTTATGAAAACCTGATGGAAATTTGGGGCTCTGAAATGCCAATATCAGAATATACACTCATTTTCCCTCAATCACCTTCTCCCGCCACACTCATCTATGCAGGCGAATGGTCAACAGGCCAGGGTTTTTCAACAAATTGGGGTATTGTTGGTGAGATGTTGGTGCATCAGATGTACCACGTATGGAATGCTTGGGCTGTTGGAATACCCTGGGATCATACTGGCGAATACAACCATGCATTTTGGAACGAGGGTTTTAACGAGTACTACGATGACAAGATTTTAACCCGGCTGGATTTCGAAACGACGCAAATTGAAGATCATCAATATCTCCAGGGCTGGTACAATCAGTATTCTGCCATTAGAAGTACTGAAGACGATCTGAACATGCTTGAAGGCAGCGGACATCTGCCAAACAACCTGGAGTACTTTAAAGGGGCCGTTTATGCATACGCCCTTGATAGAGAAATCAATGACAGGACTGACGGAGAATACTCGCTTGATTCTTTGCTGGAATATATGTGGGAACAATATGAAGAAAATGGAACGCTTGCGTCCTATCAAAATATGCTGGATTATTTTGATAATATAGTTTCAGATGGTATGGACGACTGGTGGAAGGCCTATTTGATCAATAACGAGCCTTTATATCTATATGAATTTGAACAGGATCCACCGCCATTTATGACGGATAATCCATCCCCCACCAACAGAAGTACCGATGTCTCACAAACAATCACTTTATCTTGGGAAGGAACAGATCGTACAGATTACGATTTGACATATGATGTGTATCTTGGAGAATTGAATGCAATAAATGAACCTATGGAAGCGGTTTATACCGGATTGTCAAATTCGTCGAAAGAAGTTTCACTAAACGCCAATACTCAATACAGTTGGCGAGTAAAGGCCTATGATGGAGTTGGCAATGATTACTTTTCCCCGGTGTGGTTCTTTACCACCGGAGAAGACGAACCGGAAGAATCATTCTTAACGGATGTCACCGTTGCAGAAGCAAGGACAATTATTGAAGATAACGAAGGAAATGAGAATTTTATCATCATCGATGTGAGAACGCCTGGAGAATACAACAGCGGGCACATTGAAAATGCCGTTAATGTAAATTATTACGATAATTTTGAAGCAAATATTGGAACTTTCGATAGAAACAAAACTTATCTTGTATATTGTGGATCCGGTGGAAGAAGCAGAAATGCCGTCAATAAAATGTACAACGACATGGGATTTACCAAGATTTATCATATGTACCAGGGCTATAGCAGTTGGTGATTATTGAATCAAAATAGAACCAACATTTAAATCGTCCGGATAAAAATCCAGAATTTCACGTTCAGTCCCGTCTGGTTTCATTCGGGCGATTTTATCTGTTCCTTTCAGTGTGGAAAAGTAAATCCAAATTCCATCTTCAGCATATACTGGAAATCTGTCGGTAGTACCATAAAAAGGGGTGATTTTCGTCACTTTTCCAGTAGCCATGTTCATGCCAAAAATTGCCTGTTGCCCTCTTTCTCGATAAGATGAAAAAATTATCTCTTTTGAATCTGGGGAAAAAGCGGGAGAATAGTCTCCAAGCACATCTCCACTTAAGTTTTTTATTTCTCCGGTTTGCATATTGTATAAAAACAGCTGTCCATCATGTTCATAGGTGTCTTCACTGTGAACAAATGCCAGGAATTGTTTATCAGGACTCAGTACCGGGCTGAATTCATAACCTTCAAGGACGATGAAAGGATCGATTTCAAAAGTATTCAAATCAAGAAGGAATAGGCTTTCTTTCTTTTCACGATAACTGACAAAAACCAATTTATCTTTGTTGACAACACAAGGTTGTCTGTTATCAAATCTATCCACAAGAACGGGAATGATCTCCCCGCTTTTCAGATTAAGCTCATAAAGTCCGTTTTTTTCAGTGCTCAAGAGGCCAAAGTAGATCTTTTGTCCATCTTCCGAAAGATCAAAGCCTGAGATAAATCCCTTTAGAGCGGTTAACTGAGATAACTCATCAATCTTTGTGTCATACATAAAAAGCTCATAATCGTTTTCCGGAGTCTCCCCGGTGAAATAGACGATCCCTGATAAAAGGGAGTTAAACATTAAAACCAACAGGAAAACAAGAACAGATTCTTTCATCTTATCACCTTATTTCGTCTTTTTTGTAGGATTCTAAATTATACCACCAAATACGTTGCTTGCTCCAAATATTCATCAAGGATCGATATATCGTTCTTGATTTACAC
>CAZRYM010000030.1:0-18813 GCA_964604305.1 uncultured Thermotogaceae bacterium
TCAATTATGTCATAGAAGATATTAGAGCAATGCAAAAAAAGACAGAAGATAAACTTGTTTTGATGCAGCCGGCAATCGAAGAGGCAGCAGTTGCACTCTATAATCAAGATCCACAATTAGCAATAGACTTCCTGACAAATTACTGTAATGACACAGCGAAAGATGTTGTGGAAGAATGGTGGGATTTTGATATGTCTCTTATCGTAAAATACAATGATGGTTATGTTAATGGAGAATCAGTCGGATATCCAGCAAAATGGTTAAAAGAAGTAGGATATGAAGATGGTCCTACTGATTATGCAAAACCAACTGAATAGAAATACTACATCTATTGATGGAGGCTTTGTGCCTCCATCTAAATCCTAATAAGAAAGGTTGAAGATTAAATGAAAAGAATTCTTGCCGCCCTGACAGTATTAGCTTTATTAATATGTGCTAATACAGCTGTTTCCAGACTATTTGATTTTGAAAAGGATAGAAGTTTGGCAGTAGATACTGCTACTATTTCAAAAACAATAGATGATAAGGAAACCAATATTATTAAAGTCTTTCTTTTCATGGAAAATATACTTCAAGAAAAAGGCTTAAACATTCCAAAAAGCAATTCAAGGAGTTTTGGATTTATAATAGTCAAGGTAATAAATACTGATTATTTTACCAATCTTTCAAAAGATACATTTGTTCTAGAGTATGATTATACTCCATTAAAAGGCACTCTAAAGTCTGAAGAAAAAGTTGTCGAAAGTTATGTTAATTTTCATCATGATGGTCAAGACTTTGGCGGCAGAAGCTATTGCGCTGATTGCGGTGAACCTTTAGCTTATGGTGTTAGACATATCAGTATTGATAATGATGATCCAATATGGTTAAAAAATAACTGGTTAGACTTATCAAAGGATTTTTTTCTTGACTTAAGATGGCTTTGTGAAGAAGAAACACTGGAATTTAAATTTCAAAAGGAATGAAAGGGGTAAATTATGAAAAAACTATTGAGTTTGTCAATTTTAGTATTAGTATTAACATTCGTTGGTTTTTCATGCACGACCATAGGTGTTACAAAGGGAGCATCTGTAGATGGTTCAGTTATGGTAACACACACTTGTGACTGTGGAATGTGTGACTTCAGAATCATCAGAACACCTGCTATGGATTTTGAAAAAGACGCAATGAGACCATGTTATCCATATCTCGATCAGTATCCTGCATATGTTGGACCTGACAGAGGACCGGGCTGGGACAAAGCGGAATATCCCGATACAGAACCTCTTGGATACATCCCTCAAGTAGAGCATACTTATGCCTATTTTGGTTCTTCTTATGGAATTATGAATGAACATCAGCTCGCAATTGGTGAATGTACAACAGGCGCAAAAACTTATGCAACTCCTGAAAAAGATGTCAGAATTCTTGATATCTCAGAACTTTCAAGGATTGCGTTGGAAAGATGTAAAGAAGCAAAAGAAGCAGTAAAACTTATGGGAGACTTGGCAGTTGAATACGGTTATTACGGTTGGGGAGAAACGCTTGTTGTTGCAGATACCCAGGAAATTTGGGTTATTGAGATGTGTGCTTCACCAGATCAAAAAAGTGCTCTTTGGGCTGCAAAAAAGGTCCCTGATGGCGAAGTCTTTGTTGAAGCAAATTGCATGAGGATCAGAGATATCGATCCCGAAGATCCGGACATCATGTATTCCCCTAATCTTCATGAAGTTGCTATGGAACAAGGAACATGGGATAAAGATTCCGGTGAATTACTGGACTGGATGAGAGTTGCCAGTTCTGGAGAATATAGTTATGCTTATTACAGTCACAGAAGAGTCTGGAGAACATTCGACAGAATTGCACCTTCACTTGAATTAAATGCATGGGTTGAAGACAGTTTCACAAGAGAATACCCTTTCTCTGTAAAACCCGAGAAAAAGCTTTCTGTTGCAGACGTTATTGATCTTCAAAGAGATTGGTACCAGGGAACTGAGTTTGATCTTTCTGAAGGACTTGCTGCTGGTCCATTTGGTACTCCAAATAGATATGCCGGAGGCAGTAAACTGGTTAAAGGATCATTTGAAAGATCCATTTCTATCTTTAGATGTGCATATGTATTTGTTACACAATCAAGAGATTATTTACCTGATCCTGTTGGTGGCGTTATTTGGTTCGGTCCAGATGCACCTCATACTTCCGCATATGTTCCTTTCTACTGCGGAATGAATGAATTACCAGAGGCATATGAAAACGGTCATTTAAGAGAATATGACAGAAATACAGCAGGATGGGCTTTCAATCTCATGGGAAACTGGGCTGACTTGAAGTTCAGTTATATGATTGAAGATATGCAAGCCAAACAGCATGAAATAGAAGGCAGACAGTTTGCATTCCAACCTGCCATTGAACAAGCTGCCGTTAACCTTTACAAACAATCACCGGAATTGGCAAAAGAATTTTTAACTGAATACTACGTAAACAATGCAAATGCTGTTGTCGAAGAATGGTGGGATTTCACTGAAGATATGTTCGCAAAATATATCGATGGATACGTTGATGGAAAATCAGTTGGTTATCCTGATTGGTGGCTTATGGAAGTTGGTTATGAAGAAGGACCCGTTTCAGGAAAATATGAAAAAAAATAAAAGTAATGAGGTGATTTTATGAAAAAGAGCATTTTATTAGTTATAATATTCTCTTTGATAACTTTGTCAGTTATAGCTGCTGACATTGAAAAACTTGAATTCCCTGTTGTCTTGACATCAGGTGGTCAAAGTGATGAAGTCAATACAGTTATTTACTTGGCTGAAGAAATTGACATTCCTTTTGACTATTGCGATATTCTTTCAAAAGACGAATTGGCTGCCGGAGTTGGTCTAGGCGGTGCAGAGAATGGGCAAGGAAAACACGTTACTATCTCTTCCGAAGAACCAGAGGCCACACAATTTAAAACTTTGTGGATCGCACTTGGTGCAAGTCTTAAAGGAATGGGCGCATCAGGTCTTTCAGTGGATGATGAAGTGAAAAGATTAAAAGCTCTTATAGACTATGCAAAAGAAAACAACATTAAAATTCTTACTTTTGCAATAGGAGGAGAAATTAGACGAGGATTACAAGGTAGTCCTAACGAAGCCATGATAGATGCAGTTGCGCCTTACAGTGATTTAATAGTCGTTACAGCAGAAACAAATATGGATGATCGTTTCAATAAAATTGCAGAAGAAAATGGTATTCCATTAATAGAAGTAGAAAGTGCTTTTGACCTACTGGATACCATCCCGGAAATCTTTGTGGAAAAGTAATAGTCTATTACAGAGTCAGAAAAACTGTTTTTGATTAAAGGAGGAAATAATGACCAACGATCCCGTTTTTACTACTACGATTTTGTACGCTTTAGTGATGGCCGGAGCATATACATTTGGCTATTTCTTGAAGCTTTCGATTGAAATCTGTTTGTTTTTTGCAGTAGTTGCGGGAGGTCTTGTTGCCGGTGCCGGAATGGATTTATTCCGGCACATGGCAGAAGGCTCTGTGCTGTTCCTGGATATTGGACTGATATTCATCTTTGCAACATTATTCATGAATATCATCAAGGCCTCAGGAGGTACAGAGTATGTTGTCCGAGGAATAATCAAGACCTTTCACAGTAAAAAGAATTTGATGTTAATTTTTCTCATGGCAGTCATTCTTATTCCAGGGGCATTAACTGGTGCTGGAAGTATTTCTGTTCTGGTTGTTGGTGGAACAGTCGCTTCAGCTTTAACTGCAATGGGCTTGGAAAAAAGGTTGTTGCTGCAATTATATTCATCGTAGCAGGATTAAGTGCTGTCGCTCCGCCGGTAAACGTGTGGGCTATGATGGCTTGTGCAGGTACCGCTTTACCTTATGTAGGATTCACTTGGGCGCTCTTGGTCCCGGTTATCATTCTTGGGCTTTTTTCAGTATTGTTTTTGGGTAGAAAAGGAAAGATTACCGATAAACAAAAGGCACTGGCTGAAATTCCAGAACCTAAGGATCTTACGGTTTGGAATGTTGTACTTCCTTTCATCACTTTGATAGTACTTATGGTTGCTCCAAGGATTTGGCCCTTTAACTTCCCAGTTCTGGGTCTTCCCTTAACCTTTGCTATTTGTAGCCTTGTAGCTTGGCTTTCAAATATGAAACGGGTGAAAATTATAAAAGTAACAAAAGATACCATAGATCAGCTTATCCCATTAGTAACAACCGTTATTGTAGTCGGAATGCTTATTCAGATTATGAGTTTTAATGGAACAAAAGGACTACTTTCACTATGGATCGTAACCGCACCAATATTCCTTCTTTATTTCATTTTCCCGATTGTTATACCGTTATCAGAAGGCTTATTTGCATTCGGTGGCGCTGTCGTTTTGGGAATTCCTTTAGTTTGGATGTTTAATGCAAGGGGAATAAATCCGGTTATTGCATTGTCCGGTTTGAGTCTTTTATGGGCACTGGGTGATGCTATGCCTCCTACAAAACTCATAGCAAGACTTACTGTTTCAACAATAGGTTATAAAGGTAAGTATAACGCTTTCTTAAAGTCCTGTATGGTTCCCTGGGTAGTGATAACAGTTGTTGGAGTCTTGATGATAGCTTTCAGTAACCAATTAGATTTTCTAATGGGTTAATTAAGGGGGGATAACATGACTTTTATTATGTTTCTATACTACATTATAACAGGCTTTGTAGTGTTTTTTATGGCGTGGGACTTTATTAAAACGAAAGATTTAAGAAAGATGATGTTGTATGCCTTGGCAATGTTTCCATATTTGCTTAGATTGCTCAGATTAAAATAGGATGGAGGAATTTGATGAAAATATCTAAAATTATTATTCTGGGAATATTGATATTCTCAATAATTGCTGCAGGAATTCCTCTTTATATGCAAAGGAATTTTGAAGAAACTGTTGTTGCAAGTCCTGCATTGACCGATACGTTTATGCTCAGTAAATATTTCCCGGAACTTGAAGGAAGTATCGCAGATACCCGTGTATATGAATTTAAGGGAGAAAAAGAAGGCGGGTCAGTTCTCATGATAGCTGCTACCCATCCAAGTGAACACTGTTCTCAATTAACAGGTCTGCTTTGGATTGAAAATTTGAAAGTAGAACAAGGAACTGTGTATGTCATTCCGCATTTTAACAAAAGTGCTTCTCTTGGAACACAGCCTGGTGGCGGTTTCCCAATGTACTATCATTTTGATACAGAATGGGGAGAAAAGAAATTCAGGATGGGTGACAGAGGTCTACAAGCCCTTGACCAATGGCCTGATCCTGATGTTTATGTCCACTATCCCGAAGGCCAAATGCTCTCTTATATCGATGCTCGAAACACAAACCGAACATGGCCGGGAAGACCTGATGGCTATTTAAGTGAAAAAATCACCTATGCTGCAATGGAATTTATCAGGAATGAAAAAATCGATGTTGTTTTGGATTTACATTCAGCAGAGGTTATGTTCCCGGTTACCAATTGTATTGTTGTTCCAGAAGCAAGCAAAAGGTATGCAATAGGTGCGGCACTTTTTGTTAAAGGCAAAGAGAAGTTTGAATGCCATGTGGAATCTTCTCCACCAAATTTCAGAGGTCTTTCACATAGGGAGATCAGTGATAATTCTGATGCGTTGGTTTTTTTACTTGAAGCTCCAAGTGTCCATTTGGATCAAATTTCAGGTCCAAAAACCCATGATTTGTTAATGGAAGGAAAAGACCCATTTATTGAAGTTGCAGCAAAAGAAGGCCTTTTGTATGCTCCCATTGATGAAAGAGGATGGACCATTGAAAGAAGGGTTGGCCAGCATTCTTCAGTAAGTCAGGAGATCATCGAACAATTCTCTAAAAAGAACGAAGATAGGGCGGTTGTTTTAACAGCACCAAAACATGCAGAAATTGTTGAAAAGGGAATAGGCGCATTTTTCCACAACCCGGAAAAAGCTCCTGATGAAAGAATATTCAAAGAATGATATAATAGGATTGATTTTTCAAAAAATGGAAAATCAATCCTTTATTTTAGGAGAGATTATGAAATATAAATTTTTGTTCCTTTTGTTATTGATAGCACTTTTTTCCACCGCTTTTTCTAATCGTTATCTTGAAAATTTCAAAAGTGATAATCTACATGATACCGTTTTACCTACGGAATGTATCGTAAAGGCTGAATTAGTACAAATTGTCGATGCGGTTTTCTATACTGTATCAGACTCTAACAACAATAAGTTAACGCTTAAATTAGCAGGAATTAACACAGAATGCGTATCAACTGCTAAGTTTTGTTTAAGAGAAGCTGCTAATCATTTCGCGCAAAGCTTATTTTTGTTTTCTGATGACGAGTATGTCTATTATTGTAAGAATGAAGATAATCATGCTTTGGTCTGGTTCAAATATAATAATGATTATTATTTATTCAATCTTTTGTTATTGGTTAACGATTTTGCCTTTCTTGAAGGCGAATCTGTATTATTTCAACCCTTTTTTGAAAAATACAATAATAATAATGAAGAAGATGAAAAAACCACATTGAAAAACAAGCTGGGCGAGATTGATTGATATTAGAATTATCATTAATAGGAATTCTAGTTTCTTGCTTTTATATCTTACTTTTTAATGTATATCCAGGCGGGATTATTGTCCCGGTATTCTTTTCTTTTTATTTAACCCAACCCTTTCGTCTCTTGGCAACCATAATGGTTTCATTGATTTCAGTCGTCATTTTTCAGTTCCTTTCCCGAAAGTTAATCATATTCGGAAGAAGACGTTTTGTATTTCTCATCATTCTATCAGCGTTTCTTTCTCTGCTTACGAATTTCTTTTTTCAAGATTACCAATCAGGATTAACCGTTTACGGGACAATTGGTATGCTTATACCGGGGTTATTGGCGAATAATATTATCAGACAAGGTTTTTTTGTGACAATAGCTTCAATGTTTACAGTTTCCATTATTACTTACTTTCTTTTTAAGGTGTTTTTTTATTTATGAAAGTTAAAAAAGACAAACTGTTAATTTACCTTCTCTTTTTTCTTTCATTATCATTCTTTTTAATACATTCTTTTTTTCTCTCCAACAGAGAAAATCCGCTTTCTACTACTGAAAACTTCATTTACTTAAAAAAAGCCAAAGATTTTATGGTTTCCGCTTTAAATGTGATTGAAGTTGAAAAAGAAAGAAAAGGTATAAAAATAAATCCTGAAAATGATCCAAATATGACTGGTTTGATAGGTAGCAATTATACAATGTTAACTACTACTATGGGGCATCTTGATGCAAAACGAACATCAGTGAATCCTGATACTGCTGCACTGATCTGCTCTCTGTTTATAAACGAGGGCCTTAATCCAGGTGATACAGTAGCCATTGGCTCATCTGCATCTTTTCCCGGACTGCTTTTAGCTACTTTATCTGCCTGCAAAAGCCTTCATTTAAATCCTTTAACTATTGTTTCTTTTGGAGCTTCCCAATACGGTGCCAATGAAATTGATTTTACAATAACAGATATCCTACAAATTTTGGAAAATAATTTTGGAAGTTTATTCACACCCCTTGCAATAAGTTTTGGTGGAAATAATGATATTGCAGATGATTTAAGTGAACAAGCGAGGGATTTTATACTTAAATCGATTCAAAAAACAAATTATCATTTGCTCTATGAAGAAGATTTCAGTAAAAATGTTCAAAAAAGGCTGTTGCTTTACAACAAAAAAGCGGAAACTGAGATCAAAATGTTCGTTAACATAGGAGGTTCAATCTCAAATATTGGAAACAGCCCGGAGATTTTAAATCTTAAACCAGGAATAAATAAGAAACTTGATCACATCCCTCCCAAAGGAAAAAGAGGTGTTTTATTTGAATTCGCTGCATTAGATATACCAATTATGCATTTACTCTATATCAAGGGTTTATCTATAAGATATGGTCTTGCATGGGATCCAATTCCCTTTGAAAAAGATACTTACGGGAATTATCTTCTTTCCAGTAAAAGCGAAAAAGAACGTTATCTTTTCTTCTTTTTTCTCTTTTTTTCCATTTTAGTCTGTTTGATACTGATTAGAAAAGTCATCTTCAAATTATGAGGCTATATTCATCCCCATTTTTCTAATTTCCAGAAAAGCCTTTTCTTTAGTTTTCTCTGTTTGATTAGAGCTAATCCCATATTCAACTAATAGTTCCATTCCCAAAAACTTTGCCATTTGCTTCATCGAATTAGAGATATTAATTGCTCCTGAGGAAATCATATCGTTATCCCCGAATGACATGAGCAAAACAAGTTTTTTTCCTGCTGGAAATCCTTTGAAATCAAGCCCATACATTCTATCAATAAATTTCTTCATCTGTGCAGTCATATTGAACCAATATACGGGTGTTGCGAAGACAATGATATCGGCTTCATTCAGTTCATCATAATACTTTTTCATATCATCATTTATAATGCATTCCTTTGGACTGCCACCTTTGCAGGCATTGCATCCCATACAGGGTTTTATATCTTCTTCATTTGGATACACAACGGTGATTTTCGCATCTTCTTGTGCTGCTTTCACTCCTTGAAGAAATGTTTCCATTAATCTTGAAGTATTTCCATCTTTTCTTGGACTTCCGAGAACTGATAAAATTTTCACGTTTTTTATCCCCTTATTTTTTCGTTTTTGACAAACATCTTTTAACAACATTTGACATTAGTATTGTAGTCGTTACTGTTCCCACTCCTCCGGGTACAGGTGTGATTGATATATTATTCCTCTCCTCAAGCTCTTCATCTCGCTTAACATCACCTACTAGCTTCCCGTCGATAAAATTAATACCAACATCGATCACCACAGTATCTTTTGAAAGCGTTTTTGTTTCCACAACTCCATGTTTTCCAGCTGCAACAATAAGAATTTTAGCATTAAAAATTTTCTGATCCAAATCTGCGGTTTTTGTATGACAAACAGTCGGTGTTCCGTTATTTGACTTTTCCAGCAGCATGATGTCGAGTGGTTTTCCAACCGTTGTACTTCTCCCGATAATCGTAATATCCTTTTTTGCAACATCAATATTGTAATAGTGAAGTATTTCAAGTACAGCCTGAGCAGTACAGGGATAATAAAAAGGCTTTTCATAGAAAAGTAATCCCATATTAATAGCTGTAATCCCTTCCACATCTTTTTCAGGTTCTATGTGATTGATAGCGTTTAATTTGTCATAACCTTTGGGTAATGGCAAAGCCAATAGTATACCATCTACAGAATCATCACGATTACTCTCTAGTATCACTTGTATTAGTTTTTCCATACCACTTTTAATCTCAAGCTCTCTGTGGGTATGTTCCAGTCCCATCTTCTTAGCTGCTTTTGTTTGAGAATTGATATATGATCTTGTTGAAGGATCAGGAGCAACGCTAATGGTAACCAAATGTGGCGTTCTTTCACATTTTTCAATCATTTTTGATGTGTTTTTTCTTATTTCCTTTGCCACTTCCTTCCCACTTAATATCACAATAACACCTCCAAATCGTATTTTCTTGCACTGACTATAATTTTCTTGATTCCACTTTGTTTGATATATTTGCTGTTTTGAGAAAAGATCTTCTCTAATTCGAACAGATATTTTTGATCCATAAGAATATTCTGATTTACTGCATTTAATTGTCCCCTAAAATATGATTCGTTCTTATGCTTTAAAAAAATTATTGTACTTCCCTCATTTAATTTTATCGTTGGGTGAATGATTAAATATTCTACTCCACTGTTCACCTCGTATCTATTTGCTTTTAGTTCCTTTGTTATTATTCCAATATCTAATTCAGAATTAAAAAAAGGTATAAATTCCAAACCAAAAATCTTATTAATATTTACTAGAAATCCAAAACTCTGAATTTCTTCCTGAAGAAAAACACAAACATCCATCTTATCTGTTGAAGATTGGACAGGCTCTTTTTTCTCTGTTTCATTTTTTGTTACTTCCCCAAATAATCTCGCACCAATCTTTTCCAGGGTTTTAGAGTTTTTATCTCTTACTTTTATCATATCATTTAAAGTGATTTTATCGGATAATTCATTAAATAGATGCGCTTCCAGGAGTCTTTTCAGCATGAAATCTGTTAAGATGGTTTTATCATTCCTTAAAATAAAATCTTCAATACTTTGATATTTTTCTTTTTCCCGTTCTGTGATTATTTTCTTTATCGTCAATCTGTTTAAGTCTTTAATGATATTCAGTCCCAAACGTAAAGCATTACCTTCGACTCTCGTTTCATAATCACTGTTATTTATGTCTGGTTGAAGTATACGAATTCCATTTTTTCGGGCTTCGTTAATAATTCTAAACAGTTTTGAATATTTTCCGTGGCTGATATCAATCATTGTTTTATAGAATTGCGCCGGTTTATGATGTTTTGCATAGGCTGTCCAATAAGTGATCAATCCATATGCGGTTGCATGTGCTTTGTTAAAGGCATACCCGGCAAATTCTGACATCATTTCAAAGAGCTCTTCAGCTGCATCGTTTTCTAGTTCATTATCCAATGACCCTTCAAGAAAAGCTGCTTTAAGTTTGCCCATTAGAGTGTGGTCTTTCTTAGCCATGGCTTTTCTCAATTCATTTGCCTGTTTTGGTGTAAATCCAGCCAATTTCATAGCCATTTCCATGATTTGTTCCTGGTAAATTGGTACTCCCCAAGTTGTTGATAAAACTTCTTTAATTAGAGGGTGATAATATTCTACTTTCTTTTCACCATTTCTTCTATTGATCAATTCTTCTGTTAACCCGCTTTGACTGGGTCCGGGTCGATTAAGGGAGATGAGCATTCTTATTTCATCAAAATTGGTGGGTTTAAAATTTGCCGTTAATTTTCTGCCAGTGCTGCTGTCAAGTTGAAAAATCCCGCAAAGGTTATTTGTATTGATCCCTTCATAAACCTTTTTATCTTGAATATCAACCTCCTCGAAAGAAATCCCTATTTTTTTTAAAGTAGATAGAGTTATCAATCCCAGAATATCCATCTTGACTAACCCGTATTCTTTTAAAGCGTTCATGTCGTATTGAGTCATCAGGGAATTATCTGATAGTTCTCTCAAGGGAATCAAGTTTCTCAAATCATGTTTTGAAAAAATAATTCCTGCAGCGTGCGTTGAAACATGATGGGGCAAACCAATTATCTTGGACATGAGTTCTTCATAATGAGTTTCATCCAATTGATTTTTATTAACATTCAAATGCTTAGTCATTTCCCTTTTAACGAGTTTTTCCCCGTAAGTACCAAAGGTAATAACATTAACCATCCGCTCTTTGGAATATCGTTTTCTCAGTTCAGTAAGAAGTTCCTGTCTCATTTCATCTTCAACATCGATGTCAATATCTGGCTCATCTTCCCTGTCAAAACTTAGAAAACGCTCAAAAATAAGTCCGTTTTTAAGAGGATCTGCTTGGGTTATTCCAAGTAAAAAGACCAATAACGAACTGACAGCTGATCCCCTTCCAGGACCAATCCAAGCTCCTAATTCTTTAGCAATATCTGTAATATCAGCAGCAAGCAGCAAGTATTTTGAAAACCCTTTCTTAGAAATCACCGAATATTCATAATCAAATCTTTGTTTATATCGTTCATCAGAATTTAAACCTTTACTTTCAAGTTCTGAACGACAACGTTCAAATAGGAGTTTATTTTCATCTTCATAATCTCCTAAAAGCGGTAAAACAAATTTCACACTTAAATCAAAAGCTTGAATACCTTCCACAATTTTGTTGATATTTGTATATATCTCTGTTTTTTTTTCGCTTCTCATTTTAGCTTGTGTTTCTAAAGAAACTGATTCCTGAGATTGTTCGGGCGGAATTCTTCCGATTTTTTTTATCAAATCCAATGCATCAAAATCACTATCAGAAATGGCATTTATCGATTTAAAATAAACTACTCTTTTATAATCGTTCATCTCTTCTTTTTCTGAGTCTTCTACTCCATAGTATACGGATGGATAGTTTTCCTGAAGCTCTATCCAAGTTTCTTTACTCCCTTTGAAAACAACTGTCAATTCAGATTTATCCAATAATTGATGCAATGAAAATTTTTCGTTTACAAACTGAATCAAACTGAAATAACCCTCTTTAGATTTAATGAAAAAAGAAAAAACACCATTTTCGGTTGTATGTTTATAACCAAAAACAGGTTTTAAATGATTTTTTTTTGCCACTTTCAGAAGTTCTGGAAGTCCAAATAAATTGTCATCACAAATGGATATATACGATAAACCTAACTCCAGGCATTTTTTTGCCAATTCATCAATTTTAATAACCGACGAAGGAATTGAGTAACAACTTCTTATATTAAGCATACTCTTGTGAGTCTTTTTGCAACTTTCCAGTACAAAAATTTAAGATGGCTATTTCTATTCCATCTGCTTCTTGTGGACTATTACAATTATCATATTGTTGAATTAGGTCTAAAACATAATGTAACTCTTCGGCAGAAAAATTATCTTTTACATTTTCAAACAAATGAATCATTTTTTTATAATTATTTTCCATAAATCTCCTTTCTATAATTAAGAATTTGAATCATAAAATTATATCATAATCAATCTCTGTCCATTTTTAAACTAATAGTTTTTGAAGCAATTACAATTATTAGTTAACAGAAAAAGACTTAAGATGGTGTATAATGTAAACTGTATTAAAAAAACTCAATAACTCAAGGAGGAGGTTTTATGAAAAAAATCTTATTAGTATTTCTTTTTCTCACATTATTAGTAAGTATCTTTGGAGGTAGTTATTACACGGGGAATACGGTACTTCCTTCATTAAGTTCTCCTTATTACAAATTACCTTCTTATCCAACCTACAGCTATCAAAGACCTTATTATGGATTTGGATATGGTTATCTAAACTATCCATCAGTCTACAGCTCATATACACCGATTGTTAGATATACAACCAGTTATATTCCACAGTATGTTCCTGTTACAACTGCAACTTATGGCTGGAGAGTAAATTATCACTATTCATACACCGTTCCAACATATACCTATTATCCATATTATCACACTTATTCATATGGTAGTTTTTCGCCTTATTACACTTACGGGTGGTGACTTTTTATGATAAGAAAAGAGATAATCACATTCATTTTGCTTTTTTTTCTTTCTTTTTCAGTTTTAATGGCTGAGATAATCACATTAAAGAATGGAGATGCCATTGAAGGTGTTATTCTCAGTATGGATTCTAAAATAGTACGAATTGAAGATATAAACGGAACTGTAATGGAAGTTAACAGAGATATGATCAGTTCAATTAATTACGCTTCCCAAAACACCAAAATAAATCAACCACTTCATGAAATACCTCTAAGTGAGCCCACTCCGGTCACACCCATTAATCCTTATCCTGCACTTCATTTTGAGCCTACACCTTTTCAAAGCGGATTATTAGATCCAGAGCTGGAAGCGAGGAGAAGGTTGGTTTCTTACAATGAACAAAGTAAAAACCCCCTTCTTGCAACTTCCTTAAGCCTGGTATTCCCGGGAACCGGTCACTTTTATTGTCATAAGATTGCCTCCGGTTTCTTTTTTCTGGGAACAAGAACAATCTTTGCAGGTATGACTTGGTATGGTTTCTCAAAGAATATTGATCCAGATACACAGAAAACATCCTACAACGATGTTATTATTGGTTCAGCCGGAGCAGTGGGTTTTGTAACAATGATGATCATTGAAGCTATTGATTCTTATACATCAGCAACAGATTATAATACTAATTTACGTTTGAAGCTGGGAATAGATACATTACATGAGAGCTCGCTTCCAATTTTCGATAGTCAATACTAAAAAAAGGCCGTTTTTAACGGCCTTTTTTTCTAACAATATTTTATTATTATAAGTCAGACTCTTTCTCTGAAATTTCTACAGCAAACTGGTTAATTACATCGTATTTCAATTTATGAATATCCTTTTTTGACTTTGTAATCATTTTCATGATTAGACGAACAAAAGGATTCAAACGCTTAAAAACCACCATCCCACCAAAAAAAGAAACCGGTGTTGCATGTTTCAGCAGTTTTTCAGGAAACACCTGCCGATAACGTTCATTCTCTTCATCATCTGCCAATGAACAAATATAAATGGAAAGCGGAACATTTAATAAAGCCTCTATGTTCATATTTATGAAAGATTTCACAAGTTTGTGTGGTTTACCCGCGTATATTCCTGTTCCAATAACACACCTGCTGTATTTGTTTATTTCTATATTCACTTTTTTATTCAGATCGATTAATTCTATGTTTCCTTCAGGGACTTGATGTTCAAAAGTAAGCTTATCTTTGATTATCTTTGCACTCTGTTCTGTACCTCCAGCTGTTGAAGCATAAATAATGCCATAATTCATCCTTGATACCGCCTTCCATAGAAGATAATTGATAATAGCAGATAATTACTTAGCCGTCAATAGTCTCAAAATAAGATGATTTATAATGATTAATTAAGAAATATAAAGTATACAGCCTCTAATAAATAATAAAACTCTTTAGGCATTAATGCATGTGCAAAAACAGTGTTTGACTTTTAACGGTATAGTGCATATAATTAATTATTACAAGGAGTGAAAAGTTTGTTATTTTCAGCCTTTAGCTTCTAAGATGTTCTTTCATACGCCAAATTGAATAGTAGACTGAAGAGAATTACAGAAAATCAGTTTCCCGATATTTTTTAACTTACATAAATAAATCTTGTGTATCTTTACAAGTGATTCTATAAATCAGAACGTTTTTATACAAGCTAATGTATATAAAGCGCTCTGAAAATCAAGGAGGGATTATTGTGAAGAAATTTTTTGTGATTCTTTTGATCGTATCGTTATTGGTAACATTGGGTATGGCCAAGACAAAGATTCAGTTTTGGCATGCCATGAGTGGTTGGCGTATCGAACTGCTGCAAAATATGGCCAATGATTTTATGGAACTGAATCCGGAAATCGAAGTTGAAGTTCAGTACACCGGTAGTTATCAGGATACTTTAAACAAGCTGATAGCTGCAATCAAAGCAGGAACCCCACCTCATGTCGTTCAGGTCTTTGAAGTTGGAACGCAATCCATTATCGATGGAGGAATTGCGGTTCCAATGCAAGATATGATCGACAAAGACCCAAGTTTTGATATTGCCGCATTATTGCCTCAAGTTCTAAATTATTACGTCGTTGACGGTAAGCTCTATTCCATGCCATTTAACTCGTCAAATGCCATTATGTTTTACAACAAGACAATGTTCGAAGAAGCAGGACTTGATCCTACCAAACCACCGGCTACTTATGAAGAGCTCATGGAAGCAAGTAAAGCTCTTACGAAGAAGGATGCCAATGGGAATATCATTCAATCCGGTATTACATGGAACCTTCACAGTTGGTTCTTTGAACAGATGCTCGCTTTACAAGACGCACCTTTAGTCAACAACAACAATGGAAGGACAGCAGCTCCAACAAAAGCAGTCTTAAACAACGCTGCTGCATTAAAATTTGTCGAACTTTGGAAAGAACTTTCGGATAACGATTATATGGTAAACACGAAGAAAGAAGACTGGACCGGAGCAAGGAAACTATTCCTGTCACAGAGTGTTGGTATGTTGATCACTTCAACATCTGACGTTGCAGCAATCATGTCAGGTGCTCTGGAAAACGGTTTTGAAGTTTCAGCTGCATTCTTGCCAACACCAGCGGATTCTCCACAAGGTGGGGTTGTTATTGGTGGCGGAAGCTTGTGGATGATCGATGGAAATCCGGATGATGAATTGGAAGCCACTTGGGAATTTGTCAAATTCATGTCTGAAACAAAACAACAAATCGCTTGGCATAAAGGAACAGGTTATTTCCCTGTTAGAAAAGATGCCATCACACAACTTTTGAATGAAGGCTATTACAGTGAATATCCCGACCATATGGTTGCCATTTTACAATTATTATTCTCCAAACAGAATTACAACACCAATGGTGCTATTATGGGAATATTCCCGGAATTCAGAAATACCTTTGAAGATAACATTGAAAGAATGCTCAATGGGCAGATGACTCCAGAACAAGTATTAGAAGACTCTGAAGAAACTGCTACAGAATTATTAGAGGAATATAACGAGCTTTATTAAACAATGTCTTTATGATAGAATCACGAGGCGGCTTTATGAAGCCGCCTCAGTTTTTACGGAGGTGCACTGTTGAGAAAACTTTTACCCTATTTATTACTTATACCCACGTTCTTTGTCATCATCTCTTTTATATACATACCAGCTTTCAATTCATTTAAGATGAGCTTCTTCCGGGAAAATAAGTTTGGAACGAAGACCATATATGTTGGTTTGGACAATTTTGAAAAAGTTTTATTTGATGCTGAATATTTACAGATAGCCGGTTTTACGCTTCTCTACGTTGGTTTATCTGTTTTAATAACTATTTTTCTCGCTTTTTTATTAGCTTTGCTTTTAAACAAAAATGTACCCGGAACCTATATATATCGAGCTCTGATCTTTATCCCGTATGCGGTATCTCCGGCAATAGCAGGATCATTATGGACATTTCTCCTTGATCCTGTAGCCGGGCATGTAAACTACTTTTTTACAAATATCTTTGGGACACAAATTGCTTGGCTGACGACACGCCCCTATGCATTTTACGCCTTACTTTTTGCAACGGTTTGGAAAATGATTCCCTTTAGTTTGATCTTTTACATTGCTGGTTTACAAAGCATTTCAAATGATCTTTTGGAATCAGCCACACTTGATGGGGCCAATGCTTTTACCAAAACGTGGAAAATAAAATTTCCCCTTGTATCTCCAATCACCTTTTATCTGGTCATCATGAATATTATCAACGCCATGTTCAAATCCTTTGCTATTATCGATGTTATGACAAAAGGTGGTCCTGGTGGATATACAAGCACGATGATGTATAAAGTCTATCTTGATGCATTTTCTTACCAAAAGACAGGACCTGCTTCTGCACAAAGTGTCGTCATGTTTATTATCATGGCAATTGTAACCGTTGTCTACTTTGTGTATGGAGAAAGACGCGTTCATTACAGATGAGGGGTGAATGATATGTATATGAAAACAAGAAAAAGGATAGACACAATATTTACTGAGATAGCCTTAATCATCATATCGTTGATCGTTTTTGCACCCCTATTGCTGGCTATTACCATCAGTTTTCAAACACCTGACAGTGTTTTCTCTTATCCGCCAAAGTTATTCCCAACCACATTCTACTATAATAATTATATTAACGCTTTCAAGGCGATCCCTTTTGCACGCCTTTTACTCAACAGTGCAATAATCGCTGTTGCCATAACATTGGGAAAGGTTATTTCAGGTATTCTTGCGGGGTATGCATTTGCAAATTTTAAATTTTTCGGGAAAAGATTTACCTTTTCCTTTTTGTTTGCAACTCTTTTTCTGCCTGCAGAAACGATAATGATTGTTCCATTGTTTTTAATCATGAACCAATTAGGTTGGGTAAATACATATTGGGCCTTAACCATTCCATTTATGGCAAGTGCCACCAACGCCTTTTTATTCAGGCAACATTTTCAAACTTTCCCTGCTGAACTGGAAGATGCAGCAAAGATTGACGGTGCAGGTCCGATGAAATTCTTTTTAAAAGTATTACTCCCTTTATCCAAATCCATGATAGCGGGTGTTGTTATTATTAACTTCGTTTATTCATGGAATATGTATCTGTGGCCCATGATCGTTTCAATGGAAGACAAAATGAAAACCGTACAAGTCGGTGTGAAAATGCTAATTTCGGGTGAAGGAACAAACAACTGGGGAGTCATCATGGCTGGAACCTTGATTGCTGTTTTACCAACAGTCATTGTATTCCTATCCTTACAGAATCTATTCGTTAAAAGTCTTGTTAGATCTGGTGTAAAAGGTTAGGCTAAATTCTTAAGGATGGAGTGATCATTATCTTTTTTTATCTATTGCCTGCTTTATTTTTTGGTTGGTCTCTGGGTGCTAATGATGCAGCAAATGTCTTTGGTCCGCCTGTTGCATCTAAGTTAATCAAATTCAGAAATGCCATCCTTTTATCTGCTTTTTTCATAGTTCTTGGAGCCATTCTTCAAGGCAAAAATGGTATGGAAACCATGAAAGAGGTTTCATCATATTCGCTCCTTTCCAGCAGTCTTTCTGTCTTATCAGCTGCTCTAACAATGACTATAATGACCTATTTAAAGGTTCCTGTTTCATCATCCCAGGCTATCGTAGGGGCGATAATCGGGATGAATATCGCCACTAACACAGCCGTAAACTGGTCTATTATCTCTAAACTTGTTCTTGCATGGGTTGGAACACCTCTTGGGGGGATTTTTCTCGGGTTCGTATCTTACAAATTTTCAATCATCTATTTTAAAAAAATAAAATCTCCACTTTTACAAGATAGAGTTTTAAAATTCTTGGCCATTATATTCGGTTGCTACGGGTCTTATGCTCTTGGAGCCAATAACGTTGCCAATATCACAGGGGTTTTTGCTAATCATCTTGGTACTTCTGCCAGTGCTATAATCGGTGGTTTTGCAATTGCAGCCGGAGTGTTGACGTTTAGTAAACGGGTAATGTATTCAGTGGGAAAGGAAATAGCGAATCTTGACTATTTCTCTTCCACTATGGTCGTCTTTGCAGAATCACTAACAGTGTGGATATATGCCCTTGTAGGCATTCCGGTATCTACCTCGCAAGCAGTTGTGGGAGCAGTACTTGGAACAAGTATCGCTGCCGGTAATGCTCAAATAAGTAAAAAACAGGTATTAAAAATTATTATTGCTTGGATCAACACTCCGGTCAGCGCAGGTTTAATAGCCATTG
>CAZRYM010000031.1:0-18628 GCA_964604305.1 uncultured Thermotogaceae bacterium
TGGGCCACCGGAAGGATCCATCAGAAGATCTCTTTCGAATGAATATTCTACGTCTTCAGGAGTAACAGGGTTGCCTGTATGGAATGTCATTCCCTGTCTGATGGGGAATGTGTAAACTGTTCCGTCTTCGCTCCAAAGACCGTTTTCCTGACTTGGAACTGTTTCTGCGATCATTGGCAAGAAGTCGTTAACACTTTCACCGTCGTATTGAATCAAATTGTCGTACATCTGCAAAATGATACCACCACTTGATGTGTCATAAGCGTGTGCAGGATCCAATGTTTCAGGTTGACCGATAGACAAGTCAATGTAAGTATCGGGGTTCTTAACAGCACCTACTGCCATTACCGAAAAAACAAAAACGACTAACAAAAAAATACTGAGTTTCTTTGTCATAGAGTTGCCTCCTTTTAAAATTTTAGCCTGTTAAGGCGTTTACGATTACACAACAATTATTATATCATAAATTCAGCAAACTTCAAGTTTACCTGTTAATCAATCCTGTTCAAATTGTTCTTTTATTGAAATTGACAAATGTGGAGTTGTTTAATAACAACCCGCAAATGATATAACAAATCCTCTGTTTTGAACAAAAATGAAGATTTTTGCAGGATTTTGAACTTGAACCTCTTCTTTGATGTTATAATATGCAAAATTAGAAAAACATTTCTTGTGAAGGGGAATACTTTGATTTTTCTTTGGATATTTTTTAACGGCATACTGATGGGAATAGCAAACGTTATTCCGGGACTAAGCGGCGGAACACTTTTGCTTTTAACGGGGATATACCCGCGTTTCATTGAAGTTTTCGGATCGTTTAACCCGAAAAATCTTAAAACATACAAATGGCGCGAAAATTTATTCTTTATCCTTATTATAGCTGTCGGGGCTTTGGTAAGCATTTTTACCATGTCAAAGATTATGTCATGGCTTTTGGAAAGTTATCATGTCCCGGTTTATCTTTTACTGATTGGCGTGATTTTGGGTTCATTGGATATCATCACCCAAAAGATCAGCTTCAGAGCAAGTACAAGTCGATATGCCTTAATTGCAGGTATAGTATTGATCGTCTTTCTGATTATCCTGGGAAACTTCCTAAATACCTCTACAATTTCTACTCGGAATGTTCATCCTGTTCTTTTTGTTACCGGGGGCGTTATTGCGGCCGCAACCATGGTATTGCCCGGTGTTAGCGGATCAATGCTTTTACTTTTACTTGGGTTATACAAACCCGTTGTTGATTCTGTTTCCGAATTGAACCTGTTGAATATCTTTCTTATAGGCATCGGAGCAGCGTTCGGGATCCTTTTTGCAAGCCACGTAATTAAAACACTTTTAGAAAGACATTCCTCTTCCACCTATGCATTTCTCCTTGGACTTATTCTGGCTTCATTAGTCGATCTGTTTCCGTTATCAATATTCGAACAATTTAGTGCTTTTATCATAGGGATAATTGCTCTAATATTTGGTATAATCTTAGGGAAGGGTTTAAAAAGACTCGAAAAAAGATATTCGAAAGAAAAATTATAAATGAGGTGGTTAAATTGCCGTCAAGAAACCCATTCATGAGCCGCGTAAAAAGGCTTATGACAGGCAGGGAAGATGATTTTAACGGGGAATTGGGAAATATATCCGGGCCAAGGAGGATATTTCAAGCAAGAACTGAGGCTGTTTTGATTAATGAAAGGTTGATGGAGAAGCAATTCCAAAACTACTCACTCAACAATCTTGAAACAGATGCTATCCAGATCTACAGATATCTGTCTTTTGGCAAAGATGCCCATCAATATGGCATCAGTTTTTTTCAGGAAGCCTTATTAAAAGAAACAACCGGATTGTTTTACTTAAGTGGTAAGAAATTCAAAGACGAAAGGCCAAAAAGAGAGATATTCACTGATCTTTTAATGATCGTATTCTGGACAAATCTAATGATGGGGTATTTTGAACACATGGTCGAGTCCGAGGTTTATAAACTGAAATCATTAGGTGTATTGAAGAAAGGGTACGATGAATACCTTGAGGAAAAGGAAATTTCTGAGTTGATTAAAAACCTGTCACTTGCTTATGCTTTCAGGAATCTGTCTGAAATTGCTTCGAATTCAGGTCTTCCCACTGGAAACCCCTTTGATTATCAGTGGGTTGCCAGATTCTATATTATGAAAAAGATAGAAAAAATGGGGAAAATTCCCATGGATTTCATTGGAGACACACGATGGTACGATGGAATAGAAAAGCTGTTCCACAAATTCTTTGCGGATAATGAGAAACGGGATTACTTCTTCTTTTCTGAAAAGGGTATAGATACCATATTAAACATACCAGTATATTTGATCGTTGAAGATGATATGCCGGTCTTTGAGACAACTGTTAAGTCTTCTCCCAGAACCCTTGAAGATTTCATGAGAGAAACCAAGCCTTCCAACAGGAAATTTTTCAGGGAAATTTTAAGTATGGTGGAGTATTCCTTTGAATTGTCGATAAACCTGAATAACGATGTGGGTCTCTCCGTTGAAAAGGGAACGGGAGAAACACTTTTCGAATTGTTCCCGGAAACATATATCCATTCTTTACTGGCCTCTTATTCTGATATTATTTGTATTCCGGAAATGACCATGCAAAAGATCAGGGAATATTCAGAAGAGTTGATATCGAGATTATTGAAAACCGGTTTTGAAGCTGATTCCGAGGGGAAATTAACACTTATTTTAGATCACAAGATCAACAGGGAAAGATGGGTTCTGATTCTTGATTTATTGAGAGAAATTTCGGCAATAAAATAACAATTAAATCTCGAACTCATTCTGCCAGCTTTTCACGCTTTATCTTCTGTGTCAGGATGTGAGCTTGGCGGGTTGGTTCGGGAATTTTATATCCATTTAAGCAAGACATTACAAGCCTCATCGTATCTTCCAGTGTAATCAAATGTCCGGGAGAAATGTAAAGAGGCTTGGTTTCTTTTTTGGTACATATAACACTGCCTATGACTTCTTTGTCAGGATTTCTCATGGGAAACCATTCTCCCAGTTTCTTTGGGATTCCATCCGGATTCCCGTAAAGTCTGCTTTTAGCAACTCCTATCGTCGGACGTTCAAGAAATAACCCCATATGTGCTGCCAACCCCAGTCCCCTGGGATGTGCAGTTCCCTGACCGTCAAAAAAGACCACTTCGGGTTCGCTGTGCAACCTTTTCCAGGTTTTTATAAATGAAGGTCCCTCACGGAATGTCAATAATCCTGAGATGTAAGGGAAATTTACACGATTGGTCAGATATTTCTTCTCTACATATTCCAAATCCGGAAAAGAAAGCACAACAATAACGGTCAGAATGTATTCTTTTTCATCAATTGTAAAAAATGATGAATCCACCCCGGCAATAAGTCTTGGCATTTGTCCAAGCGGGCTGAATCGTAGATTTTTAACAAGCTCTCTTTGGATTTCCAGAGCCTCATCCGCTTCCACTTTAAAATCGTGAATTTCCTTTATAGCCGCCAGAATCTACCCCTCCCTTTTTGCCTTCTTAACCTCATCGTCAATATAATCAAAGGCATTCAACTTTCTTAGTATTTCCCTTGGAATCTTCCCAGATGATTCAATATCATTATAGATGACAAATGGATTCTTAATATCCTGTTGATAGATATATTCATAAACCCGGTCTTTAAACTCCTGTATCTTTCTCTTTTCGAAATTCTTTTTTTTCAGGGAACTGAAGATCATGTAACCACCTATGGCTACAAAAATTAAAATCATTATCCAAGCGCTTTGAACCATTCTTTCCCCTCCAATAATTCAGTTTCAGACCAGAAAGACTTATTAATGTAATGCATCTGATCAACATGATTAAAATCCACTTTGTACAAGTACAACCCGTCAGGTGGTGCAGAGGCGGAACTTGCCGTTCTGCTTCTTTCCTTTATCACTTCCATTATTCTTTCGGGGTTCCAATCTCCAATTCCAACCCTAACTAAGGCCCCGACGATATTTCTTACCATCCTTCTTAGAAAGGATAACCCCTCCACTCTGACAAGAATTAACCGGTTCCCTTTGAAACCGTACACTTTTACCCTGTAAATCAACCTTACCGGATCCTTCTCTTTTCCCTTGGTTCTCTTTTGAAAGGTTGTAAAATCGTGTACGCCTTCAAAATACCTCGCCCCTTCACGCATTTTCTTGATATCAAGATCGTACGGGAACCACCAATAGTTTGTTCTGTTGAATATATCCGGTTCTTGTTGGTTTAATATAAAGTAATGGTACACCCTTCTTGAAGCATCAAATCTTGGGTTAAAACGTTCTTCAGTGGTTCTGACATACCTTACATAGATGTCAGGGGGGAGATTTGCATTCAAGGCATTTTTTACATCATAATCGAGCATCGTTTCATATTTTACCATAAAGGTAATGACTTGACCGTATGCATGCACACCGGTATCCGTTCTGCCTGCCCCGTAAGTTTCAACATCACATTTAAATATCCTTTTCAATGCCCTTTCAAATTCGCCTTGTACCGTTCTCTGCCCTTCCTGGTATTGATATCCGGAAAAATTTTTGCCATCGTAAGCAAATACAGCCATTACTCGCCTCATTCTTCATCCCCGACAGAAAGTATCGCCAGAAAAGCCTCCTGAGGAACTGTCACTTTCCCAATACTTCTTAGTTTCTTCTTTCCTTCTTTTTGCTTTTCAAGGAGCTTCATCTTTCGAGTGACATCACCACCATAGCATTTCGCGAGCACATCTTTCCTCAAGGCTTTGACCGTTTCTCTGGCAATGATTCTTACACCTGCCTGAATCTGTATGGGAACCTCAAACTGATGCTGCGGAATTAATTCCTTTAGTTTTTTTGCCAATTCTCTTGCCATATAATCCTTCTTTGATGTATGAACAACCAAAGCCAATGCCTCAACAGGTTCTTTATTAAGCAAAATCATCAGCTTCACCATGTCTGATTCTCGATAATCCTTAATGTTGTAATCCATGGAACCGTAGCCCCTGGTTTTAGCCTTCAGCTTGTCAAAAAAGTCGTATATGATTTCTGACAGGGGAATATCATAATACATGACCAGACGGTCTTTTCCGGCATTTTCCATGTGGTTGAATTCACCGCGTTTTTCCTGCTGGATATAGCCCATCAAATTCCCCATGTATTCATTGGGGGTAATGATGGTTAGCTCCACATAAGGCTCAAAAGTTTTCACCGGGATGTCGGGATATTTTGCCGGATCTGTCACTTCAATCATTTCGCCATCCTGTTCGATCTGAAGAACAACATTGGGAGCAGTAAGAATTACGGTGATTTCAAACTCCCTTTCAAGGCGTTCTCTCACTATTTCCATATGCAGCAATCCCAAAAAACCGCATCTGAATCCAAAACCCAGTGCCGGTGAATTATCGGGTTCAAAACTCAAAGCCGCATCGTTTAGTTTTAGTTTTTCCAGTGCCTTTCGCAATTCTTCAAAATATTCTGGGGTTCCGGGATAAATAGCGGCATAAACCATGGGCTTGGCCTCTTTATAACCCGCAAGTGGTTTTTGGGTAGGGTCATTTGCCATAGTTATGGTTTCACCAACACGCGCCTCAGAAGCCTCTTTAATACCTGCAACGATGTAACCTACATCTCCGGCACTGATCTCTTCTTTAGGAGTCATCTGAGGAGAGAATATGCCAATCTCACTGACATCATAACGCTGTTTTGTATGCATCAGTTCGATCTTGTCTCCCACTTTTATTGAACCGCCAAAAAGTCTGACGTGAACGATGACGCCCCGATACTTATCGTAATGAGCATCAAAAACCAACGCCCTTAACTTTTCCTCTGTCTTTTCTACTGGAGATGGAATGTCTTTGACGATCTTCTCAAGCAGTTCTATCACTCCCTCACCAGTCTTTGCACTGGTGGCAACACATTCTGCAGAGTCAAGCCCAATGAGATCTTCAATCTCTTTCTTTGTGTTTTCAACATCTGAATTGGGCATATCTATCTTGTTGGCAACGGGAATGATCTCCAAATCATTTTCAAGAGCCAAATAGGTGTTGGCAACCGTCTGTGCCTCTACACCCTGTGTTGAATCGACTAATAATACAGCACCTTCACATGCCGCAAGGGATCGGGAAACTTCATAAGTAAAATCCACGTGACCGGGTGTGTCAATGATGTTGATCTTATACTCGTTACCATCTTTCGCTCTGTACAAAACGGTAACGGGATGAGCCTTTATTGTTATCCCGCGTTCTCTTTCCAGATCCATACTGTCCAAAAACTGCTCTTTCATATCTCTCGAATCAATTGATTTTGTATGCTCCAGTATCCTGTCCGTCAATGTTGTTTTACCGTGATCAATATGCGCTATGATACTGATATTGCGAATGAATCGTGTTTTCAATTTGTCTGTCCCCTTTATTCATTAAGCCATGCCTTTAACACCAAGGCAATCTCTTCAGGTTTGGTTTCTACATTTTCATAAAGCATTTCCAACAAGGTAACCAGTTCCTGCTCTTCCGGACTGAGTTCCTCTTTCTCGATTGTTTTCTGTACTTCCTGCTCGAAGGCCATTCGCTTTTGTATAATTTCCTGTCGCTTCTTTTTTTTCTTCATCCTGCTGCTTAAAATGTAAATTAAAAGCATAATGGAAACGGCAAGTAACGTAACTCCTATGACGAGTTGAACAAACTTCCTCTGATTTTCTACCAAAGCAAGTTGTTGTCGCAACTCCTGTTCTGCAGATCTGTCAAAGGCTAAAAATTCAACGGCAACGTTACTGGTGGTTGCATCAATAGAGTTCGCGACAATTCCTTTAATGCTGTCAGTAGTAACACTTGTGGCAACGACCAATGAGTCAATTAAAACTGTGATGTTTTTGTTTAATATTTCTCCCTGCTTGTTTTGCAAAATCTTCTCATAAATTTCATTCACATTGTAATTGGTGGTTTTACTCTCTCGTTCGTAATCGGTAAGATTACCAGTATCCGTTGCTTCATATACCGTTGGAATATTGGCATCCGTTCCCACAACCTGCCCACTGGTACCAGAAAGACTTTTTTCGGATTCAGTTTGTTCACTGACTACCACTCCAGTAGTTCTCAAAACGGGTGAAAATTCTGTGGATTCCCTTTCTATCGTCTCCCAGTTCAGGTTAATTTCCGCCATTACGACTACCCTGCCCAGACCGAATACCTGTTCCAAACTTGATCGAACCTTTCGGGTGTAATAATCTTCAGCCTTTTGCTGAAGCTCCATCTTGGAAGATGCTCCGCCAACTCCCTCTTCTGCAATAACAAGGTCACTGAGTATCTTCGAATTGTTATCAACTACCCGGACTTCCTGATAATCAAGCCCTTCAACAGCCCCAGAAACCAGCTGCATAACACCTTTGACATTTTCAGGTTTAAGAGTTACTCCCGGTGCTACCACTAACAAAACGGAAGCTTTTGGTTTGGCTTCCTCTCCTCTGGCATAATAGGTAAATTTGGGAATGGTGAGATTGACCTGAGCAAAATTGACGCCATCCAGAGACATGATCGTTCTTTCCAACTCACCTTTTAGGGCTATCTGATAACGTACTTGTTTGTCAAAACTAGTGGCACCCAAGGGCTGATCTTCCATTATCTCAAAACCTTTTGAAGTGGAGCCAATAACCCCACTACTTACGTATTTCATTCTGAGAGCTTCCGGATTATACGAACGGGGGACGTAAATAGCGCCTCCAGGTCCCGTTTGGAAAGGGATCCCACTTTCTTCAAGCTGTTGAACAACACTGCCTGCTTCGGCATCTGTAAGACTTCTTACCAATAAAGAATAATTTGGATTTACAGCAACCGATATAGTTAGAACCAGGGCAACAATTATGGCAACAAAAACCCCGACAAAGAGAATTTTCTGAGATTGAGAGAATTTTTTCCAATACTCATCAGGAAAGGATTTTACCCAGTCAACTATTTTTTTTAAGAAATCCATCTGAAATGCCTCCTAAGGCGAATCACTTCACCCCAGATTAATTCTGTCCGATTCGCGCCATAGTTCTTCCAAGGCATAAAATTTTCGACCCTGTCTACTGAAAATATGCACAACAATATCTCCCATGTCAACGAGCACCCAATCTCCTTTTGCCTGTTTGTCTGCGTAAATCAGTCGCTCATCATTTTCGTTTGCAAAATCTCTGGCTGTGTCGATTAGAGCTTTCATGTGTACGGTGGAATTGGCGGTACAGATAACAAAATAATCTGTAAGTAGGTTGGTCTCGGACATATTGAGTATCAGTATTTCTTCGGCATCTTTATCATCAAACATGCTGAAGAGAGTCTTTAATTTTTGCTTTTCTTCTCTGGTCAGTTTTACCCCTCCACTGTGTTGTTCAATAGAAATTATATCATAACAATATGATTCTTTTATGTCGTTTTAAACCGCCGGATAAATGCCTTCGAATTCTTCATTTTCTTTTAGAATCTCCCTGTCCAACTTTATCTCTCCATAATATCTCTGCCTCAAGAACTTTGCTGCAATATCCGGGAATAAAGCCAAAGAGAGTATATCTTCATCCGCTTGAGCTAGATGTCCTGCTTCTTGGCGTATTGTTTCTATCATAGGTTTAAGGTGATCAGCAGGTCTTTCATCAATTATTTCCTTTGGATCAATTACACTGTTTAAAAACTCCTGGTTAATTGTTGAAGGAGGTCTTCCGTATAATCCTTTCAGATAAGCCTTGACCTCTCGTGTGATTTTTTTATAACGACCCATCATGACATTTAACACTGCTTGTACACCTACTATCTGGCTGGTGGGAGTAACTAAAGGAGGGTACCCCAAGTCCTTTCTGACCACCGGTATCTCATCCAGCACTTCCTTCAACTTATCAATGGCGTTTTGCTCCTTCAGTTGATTGATCAGATTGGAAAGCATCCCTCCAGGAACCTGTGAGGTCAAAACCCGTATATTGATATGTTTAATATTCGCATCAACCTCAGCGTGATTTTCCCTCACCTTTTCAAAATAATCTGCAATGGGCACGAATAATTCCGGATTTATATTCAACTTAACGCTTTCATACTCTTTAAAAGATTCATACATGGCTTCCACCGGAGGCTGACTTGATGCTCCGGAAAGAGGAGCAGTGGCCGTATCAAAATAATCAGCGCCTGCTTCCATTGCAGAAAGGTATGCCAACTGTCCCGTTCCAACAGTGCAATGGGTGTGCATCTCAATTTTTATATCACTTTGACTTTTAATTGATTTAACAAGATCAAAAGCGCGTTTTGGTGTTAATAGCCCTGCCATATCCTTTATGCATAATGAGTCCGTTCCCAATTGTATTAATTCCTTCACCAACCCGGCATAATACTCCGGGGTATGTACAGGACTTATGGTATAAGAAAGTGCAGCCTGGGCATGGGCACCGTATTTTTTTGTGAAGCTGATGGATTTTTCCATGTTGCGTACATCGTTTAAGGCATCGAATATCCTTATAATATCTATACCATTTTCGACTGCCTTTTTGATAAAAAGTTCCAAAACATCATCCGGGTAATGTTTGTACCCCAATATATTCTGACCTCGCAACAGCATCTGCAGTTTTGTTTGCTTTATATTTTTTCTAATGGTGCGCAGTCTCTCCCAAGGATCTTCATTCAAATATCTCAGGCACGCATCAAATGTGGCTCCTCCCCATACTTCCAATGCCCTGTATCCAACTCTGTCAATTTGATCAAGAATGGGAAGCATTTCTTCTATAGTCATTCGAGTGGCTATCGTTGATTGATGGGCGTCTCTCAAGGTCGTATCAACGAATTCCAGTTTTCTTTTCATCAAGACAACTCCTTGTTATACTATAATGAAATCGCCATAACGACGATTTTCTTCCAACTCTTTTATATTCATATCTTTCACTCTCGCAAAAGACGGGCCTTCCTTTAAACGCTTTTGAAAATCTTGTAAAGCCTTTTCACGATCACTTTGGGCCAAAACCTCAACACTTCCATCGGACATATTTTTGACGTACCCGTTTATACCCAATGCCAATGCCAGTCTGTAAGTAAAGTGCCTGAATCCCACACCTTGCACTCGGCCGTATATCGTGTACAATTTTGTCATCAATACCGTCCTCCAATGTTTACAATTAAACTAAATTCCTTAAATTAATCATTGCCAAATAATTTCAGTTTCTTGCTTAAAGATTTGTATGAGATACCCAATAATGAAGCCGCTTTTTTTCTGTTGTTTTCCGTTATCTCCATGACCTTTTTGACAAAGATTTCTTCCACTGTATTCCGTAATTTTTTTTGGAAGTTATTCAGCTGTGGCAACTGCTCTTCAGTCTTTATGAGCTCGATCCCTTTGAAAAACTCTTGAAGAGCTTTTAAAGCGCCATTAAGACAATAATCTCTTGTGAATTTCTTCAATTCGGTGTAATTGCCGGGCCAGCTGTACATCATACAAAGATCTAATGTGCTTTTCGTTGGGTATTTAACTTTCAGATTGTGCTCCTGTGCAAATTGGGAGATTAAATCGTTAATCAGAAAGGGGATATCATCTTTTCGTTTTCTTATAGGTGGGATTTGCACAGGTTCATACAAGTCGAAAATGGACCTCACACTCTCCATTTCTTCTATCCTACAAGATGCGATTATGGGAAACCTGTTCATTTGATTGGTTAAAGAATACAAGTATAACAAATCATCCGTATCAAAGCTGTTGATGTCATCAAAAAACACACATTGATGGGGTGACGAAAGAAACCCACCCTTGAAGCTGTCACCTTCCATAAACAATTTTAAAGATTCTGCATTCAAATTGGGACAAAACACAGTATCGATCAACAAATCCGGATATAAAAAACGGGCATAATTGTAAGATTCAGAACCCAACTCTTCAACAAACAGAAGATTGAGAGGACTGTTTCTTTTTCCCCTGAGTTCTTTCAAGAACGGCTTGATCTCACTCCCTGAAAAAAGAGGTTCACGATAAACAGAGAAATGACTGAATCTTCTGTTTTTTTCATCCAATTCAATTTGAAAACTCAACACCGTGATGAGATTGTTAATCAGGGTGTTTTTGTCGGAAAAAACGATGACGTCTTCTCTGTGGATTTTTGGAGAATATACACTGGAAGGCAAAAAGAATAATCTGCTGAAAGGGAATTCGCCTTTCAGCTTTTCGATTGAAGTTGTCTTATCAAAAGAATTCTCGGATAACACAACGATATCCCAGGGTTCGGAGTATTTTGAATCAAAATCTCCGGATGATATTAGACATTTCTTTTTAAACCTTCCCAAATATTGTTCTGTTTCCCCAATTAAATCATTATCTAAAAAGAGCTTGACCAAATGATTTTCTCCTATCAATCCTTGTAAATTATCGTTCCCGTTTTGCCTTCAAGTGCATCAGCAAGTTTTTCCATTGAAGTGATCAAACACTGCTTTCCCGATTCATTGACAAATTTCATAGCTGCTTCTATTTTCGGACCCATGCTTCCCTTTGGAAATTCACCACTTTCCAGGTACTCTTTTGCCTCTGAAGTGGATATTTTCTGCAATCGTTTTTCGTTTTCCTTGCCATAGTTCAAACAGACTTGATCAACACCTGTCAAGATAATGAGTTCGTCGGCACCAATTTCCAAAGCCAGTAAAGCGGAAGCCCTGTCTTTATCTATGACAGCTTCAACACCGTAAAGCATGTTGTTCTCGTCTATTGCAACAGGAATGCCACCGCCTCCTGCAGCGATAACTATGACATCTTTTTCAATTAAATCCTTCAACACTTCACGCTCAACTATATCCAAAGGCTGTGGGGATGGAACAACCCTTCTCCAACCTCTTCCCGAATCTTCAATAAAATCCCAACCCTTCTCATCAGCCAGTTTTTTACCTTCTTCTTCGGAATAAAAAGGACCAACCGGTTTTGTGGGTTCCTTAAAGGCCTTGTCTTGGGGATCAACTACAATTTGAGTCACCAATGAGCAAATAGTCCTTTCAACATCTCTTTTTTTCAGGCTGTTTCCAAGAGCTTGTGCGATAAAATACCCCAAACTCCCTTGTGTTTGCGCATCGTTAACATCTATCGGAAATGGAGGTATCTTCTCCTTGGCCATATCCTGCTGAATAAGGATATTACCAACCTGTGGGCCATTTCCGTGTGTAATAACCAGATCGTAATCTCTCATGATCATTTCTGTCAAATATTCGGTCGTATTTGCGATATTTTGTCTCATGTTTTCTGCAGTTGCAGATTCACCCGGCTTGTTGACCGCGTTCCCTCCTATTGCCAGTACCGTTGTTTTTTTTGCCATTCGTATCCTCCCGTAGTTTTGATTTCATAAATATCTGTAGTAGTGGGATTATACCGTTTTTTATGAAAAAAGCAAAATCGAGGGTGGGACAAAACCAACAGTAATAAAAAGCGGGAGGTAAATAGCTGCAAAGGTATTTTAAATGTGATAAACAAAAGTGGGTGGAAGAAAAACAGTTAACTGAAGCGAAATAAATTTATCTGTTTTGACTCCTTGTAATATCTTTGTATAGGCTGTTTGCAAGTGTTTTTAGACTTTGTTTCGAAGCCTCTTTTGAATATTCGTCTAAAATCATTTGTCGGAACCACTGGTTTCCATAGGCTTCATCTGTAAGATTGGACCGGTTAATGGACTCATCCATGTCCTTGAAGATTTTTGAAAGAAGGATTGAAACAAACTCACTACAAGCTTGTTTGAGTTCGCTATCTTCAGCCTTTCCGTTTAGGGCTTCCGCTTGATTCTTTACTCTATTGAGATCAGTATTGGTTTGAACTGTCGTTAGATCGATAGGCTTTAAATCCATGTATACTCCTCCTTTACATCAGCACAAGTTCTGCATGGAGGACACCTGATTCTTTCAACGAAGTAAGTATCGCTATGATGTCCTGTGGTTTTGCTCCAATGGCCTTTAGGCCTGAAACAAGATTCCTGATGGACCCTTCTCCTGCCGGGTTTTCCCCTTCAACAAGTCTGCCATTATCGATAGTGACCGAGAAGCCACCGTATGAAACGGTAAAATCATCGACTTTTACGTCTCCTCCCATTACTACGGTTCCGGTTCGCTCGTTGATGATGACACGAGCAACAACATCAGGAACAACTTCAACTTCTTCTATAATCGAAAGAAATGTGATTAGATCGTCACTGAATATATCTGGGATGCCGATTTTTACAGATGAAGAATCGACCGCACGTGCAATGTTTTCTCCAAATTTGGTGTTTACAGCCTGTGCCGTTCTGGCTGATGTAGTAAAATCCGGATTCAAAAGAAGCAACGTTAGTGTGTTTGAATCTACAATTTCAGTGGGGATTTCTTTTTCGATGATTGCCCCGGCTGGCACTGTTCCTACGGTTGTAAATCTCTGTTGAAGGTTGATAGATGCATTTATTGCTTGTCCGCCAAGACTTACCTGTCCTTGTGCCACGGCATACACTACACCATCCGCACCGTAAAGAGGTGTTTGGATCAAGACACCGTTTTCAAGAGAAGAAGCATCACCAATGGCGGAAACCACTACATCAAGTCTCATCCCGTTTTTGTAAAAGGCCGGGATATTTGCAGTTACCATTACCAGGGCATTGTTATTTGACTGAAGCTGTGCAGCCTGAGCGGTTATGCCAAAATTGTTGAGCATATTACTCAAAAGACTGGATGGGATCGTTCCCGAATCTCCCGTGCCATCTAAACCAACAATCAAACCAACTCCAAAAAGTTGATTATCTCGGGCTCCTCTAAATCGCGCAATATCCTTTAGTCTGACGAGTGCTCCGAAAGAACTGACGACTATTAGCAAGATTATTATGATTATAAAAAGTCTTTTTTTCATCTTAATCATCCTTTTAAAAGATTATTCCTGAAATTCCGGAAAGAATATACCCTACCCAACTCTGCTCGGATGGATCCTGCTCAAATACAACATTTCCGTTGTACCAAATCTTTGCGTTGGCAATCTTGAATGAATCGACTGTATTTTGTGCAGTAATATCTGCTGCCCTGACCTTTCCCTGTACCAGCAATTCTCGCTGATCCTGGCCTACCTTGGTTTCTTTTCGGCCTTCAATGATAAGGTTTCCATTGGGGTCAACATCAACGATCGTTGCAGCAATTCTAGTGATTACTTGAGATTGTGCCGAATTATCAGTTTGAGTTCTTCCTTCGTCATCCCCATTCACAGGGATAAATTTATCCAGCGTCAGATTTCCGACGGTTCCGATAAAGGATAAAGCACTGCTGACCAGTCCCTTTCTTTTATCATCAGCTGAATCGTTTTGGGTCAATGATACTGTTTCTGAAACCAGTATGGTAACAATATCTCCAATTTTGTATGCTTTATTATCACTGTAAAGCGATCTGAATTTCTCATCCTTTGAGTTATTCCAAAGAGATGTTGAAAACCCAGCAGTTAAAAACAAAGATATGATGATCAACAATACTAATATTTTTCTCTTCATCAGCTTCCTCCGTGTTTATACCGATTATACCTTTTAATATGTGATCCTTAAGACAGGTCCTTCATCAACAATACCGGTAATGATAATTCCGGAATCAACATTTTTGGCACTGGCTAATTGTCCAATTTCAGCATTTTCAATCATTTCCACTTTCGAAGTTACCGTTACTCCACTTATTTGTACAATTGCACTGATTATCTGCCCTTTTAAAACATAAGATCTTTTCTTTAACATACCCCATTCAAGGATTTTACCTTCACTGATGTTGTAATTTGCCACATAATCATTCGGCATTTCCGATTTCAAAACAGGACCTTTATAATCAAAATAATCGATTTCTTCAAAATACAGGTATTCTTCGGATAACAGAACATCTTTGCGAATCAACTTGTTTGCTTTTAAACCCATTACAGGCCACTTTACCGTGAATACAGCTGTCTCGTATTCCCTGGAACCATCCTCTTCAAGGTACTCAATTCTTGCCATATATTTTTTAGATCCCCTTAAATAGAGGTTTATAGATTCAATTATACCCGAAAGAGGTGTGGGAGGAAATTGGTCATAATCCATATCAAGTCTTTCATCAAAACTCACTTCAAGTTTGTTTTCAAATGCAGCTAAAATCATGGTTTTTATCTGCGTCTCATCATATAGCCCGGAATGATTCTTTTCTTGGATTCCATCAGGATAATAATTTTGTGTCACTCCCGATGCTTCTTCATTTATGCTTTGCAATGCCTTCCTGTATACTAATATAATATCTGTTTCAGGAGCTATAATCGAGACGCCCGTCAGATATCTCTTGAATTTGCCAATCACATAGTCAACGCTGACTCTCATTGAACGCCCGGGCATTGGAGAATACCCAAATATAATTGAGTCCTTTCCCAATTCCCGCATAAGCTCAGGGTTTTCTGCGAAATCGGATAGATAAATCTGATTACTATCCGGTTCAATCAACACTTCCGCCTTTATTGAGATTTCCTGTGTAAAAAGTGTTAGAGAAACCGGTAACAGTAAAAGAAAAAGACAAATCCGGTGCATTTTTAAAGCTGCATTCTCATGATCTCTTTATAGGCATCGACGATTTTATTTCTGACTTCCATAGTTAGCGTCAATGACATGGCGGCTTTTTCAGCACGAATAATCACATCATGAATGTTACTGATCTTACCTGCGGCAAAATCATCTTCAGCTTGGATGGCATCCTTTTGCTGAACATTCACATTTTTTATCGCATCATTTAAGATCTTCTGAAAATCAGGTTCAGAATCTCCCTTATTGACCTGGGAAGCCTGGTTACTCTGGATTCTTTCCAGCCTTTTGATTGGATCAAGACTGTTAATATTGCTGATGGGATCAATACCGTTACTCATTCAAATCACCCTCTTCCGATTCCAAGCGCTGCACTTGCGAACGCTTTTGTAGCATTTATTGATGAAACATTGGCCTCATAAGACCTTTGTGCGTTGATTAAGTCTATCATTTCTCTTAAGACATTCACATTTGGCATCTGCACATACCCTTCTTCGTTTGCATCGGGATGTGATGGATCATATACCATTTTAAACGGCCTTTGGTCTTCGACAATTGATTGAACGTGAACACCACCCAGTTCTTCTGTGGAAGGATTGCTTTCAAATTTTCCCTGAACACCCATTGCCTTGTTGAGTACTTCCTGGAAAACTACATTCTTTCTTCTGTAAGGGCCCCCTTCAGGCGTTCTGGTCGTCTCGGCGTTAGCAATGTTATCAGCGATAACATCTAAACGCATCCTTTGGGCCGTCATACCCGATGCACTGATGTTCATGGTGCCAAAGATATCAAGCATTATCTAACCCCCTTGAGGACCGTATTGTATCTTGCTATTGTCAGGCTCATAAGCCTGGACAATGTTTGGTACCTAATGGTATTGGCAGCCATTAGAGCCTCCTGCTGGTCTATGTCAACGTTATTACCGTCATTAGTGATACTTGTATCCCTGACCGTCCTGACTCTCGCCTCAACATCTCGTATATTGGAGGAATATTTCTGAAAATGCCGATCCTCAGTCTTTTTCAACTCCAAGCCATCACCGTATCCCATTGCTTGCTGTAGGTAATGTTCGAAATCAACTTCCTTACGCTTATACCCGGGAGTTTCTACATTTGCAATATTTTGAGCTATGATGGTGTTTCTTGTACTCGCTGCATCCAAGGCAGCCGGTAATGTACTGAAATTACTGTTGAAAAAACCACTCATACGGATCTCCTCCTTACACTAAGATTATTCTATAACAGAAAAGGGTTATCCTAAAATTATTTAGCTTGTTTTTCTCTGTTGAAAAATCCCAGGATGAGACCCAAAACAACAGACCAAACTGCGGCAAGGGTAATACGCCAGATTTCAGGCGACATAAATGTGATCGTATGTGCGGGTATCCAAAACCATAAAAGCGTAAGAATGGCCTTTTTAATCCCTTTCCAATTATGCTTTTTTTCAAGAAAATTGTCCATGCCACGATGTGAAAGGAACAAGAGAGGACCAAATATGATGTTCATAAATACTGATATAAATAAAGGTAAAAAGAAATCGGGCAACATCTGATGCGCTACCAGCTCATTGACAAAACCTGTAAAACCAACAAAGGCATATTTAATCATCACTGCCAGAATAGCCCAAATTAACATCTTCCCCAAAATGATTCTAAACGGGAACGGCTTGAACTTACCGCTACGAATGGCCGTACCAAAAAATTCCCCGATCGTTCCCAAAACAGCAAATTGTAACATTGCAGAAAGTATGGGATAAGTCTTTACAAAATTGATCCACATGTTATTTCCTCCCATGAATGGTTTGTTTTCAAAAATTTACCTCTATTCAATTTAAAAAGAGCACCATCAACTCCTCATCGAAATACTTATCATCAACTTTCAAGGCCTTTTTTTCAATTGCATATGAATGAAAACCCAGAGATTTATAAAGGCGTTTGGCAATAAAATGGGTTGTAACAACATTGAGATAGATTTGTTCAATAGATTCTGTTTTTCTTGCCTCATCAACGGCTCGTTTAATAAGGCTTCTGCCGATACCACTATTTCTGTATCTGTCATCAATATAAAAACCAAAGATGCGGGATCTGTGTTTTAACTTGGAATGTGTCTCAAAGAGCAATGAAACAACTCCCAGCAAACGACCCTCTTCATAAGCCCCAAAGACTGTCACATTCTCCTCATTCAAGCGTTTCAACATGTTTTGCTTAGAGTACAGGATCTCCTCTTCATAAGAAGACCCAAAGGCTTCCGGTGTGTTTTTCAATCCTTCAAGCCTCAAATCCATATATTGCTCTATATTTTCTTCTGTTAATACTTTGACATCCAAGTCCATCACCTTTTTATGCCTTTTACTAAAGTTTGAATTTATCAAACGGGCGCCCATATAAGGCTACCCCTTCCAGACTGCAAAGTTTTGTTCCCCCATTTCAACAATTAAACGCTTCATCGGCATGATAGGAACTCCTGACCAACGGACCGGATACAACGTGTCTGAACCCCAGGGCATATCCCATTTCCTCATACTTTTTGAAAGTATCAGGATGTACGTATTCGATCACGGGGTAATGGAGTTTAGACGGCTGCAAATATTGACCGATGGTGAGAATTTCGCAATGGTGTTTTCGCAAATCAGTCATCAGCTGTCCCACTTCATCTTCGGTTTCTCCCAAACCAACCATAAAACCGGATTTTGAGATAATCCCTTTGTCCATTTCCTTTACCCGTTTTAAAAGGGTCAAGGTTCTTTCGTAATCCGCCTGGGGTCTCAAATCGGGGTATAAGCGCTTCAAGGTTTCGATGTTGTGATTGATCACTTTGGGTTTGGCCTCAACAACCACTCTGAGAGCCCGTTCCTCCCCTTTGAAATCAGGAATCAATACCTCTACACCAATATCCTCCGATATTTGTCGAATCTCACGAATCACCTGTGCAAAATGTGCAGCTCCACCATCCGGCATGTCATCCCGTGTAACCGATGTAACCACCACATACTTTAATCCCATTTCTTTTACAGCTAAAGCCACATGCTTAGGTTCTTCATGATCCACCGGTTGAGGTTTGCCATGGGTTACATCGCAAAAAGAACAATCCCTTGAGCAAACACTGCCCAATATCATAAACGTTGCCGTTTTTCTGCTGAAACATT
>CAZRYM010000032.1:0-18018 GCA_964604305.1 uncultured Thermotogaceae bacterium
AGATCGAGGGCGGACAGCACCCCGGCAGGAGGGTGTCAGATCGTTTGCCTACAGGTCAAATGTATGGTGCACCCTGGTTGGCGATGAAGAAGATGTATTTGTGGTTAAAAGAGAAGCAATTTGACGATTTCAAATACCGAAAACGAGCCTTTGTGCCATTTTCATCAAAACATGAAGATAAGGTCTGTTTTGGTATTGAATTTTTCCCAACAAAAAAAGAAGCTGATTTTCTCCCCTTAATCATTCACTTTATGAAAGGGCTGTTTGAGATCCATCCTGAAGAAATTTCCTTTAATCAATATGCCGATGTTTCTCGTTTAGAGTCACTTTCCGGAGATGACCGTGTAAGAGATTGCATCGAAGGTCGTATGGAGTTAGCTGAATTAATGGAAGAATGGAAAAAGGAAGAAGAAGAATTTGAAGCCATAATTGAAGAATTAAGGCTTTATTAGCCTTAAAAAACCACATAGGAGGGAAAAAAATGAAAAAGTTGTTCGTGCTTGGAGTAATTTTTACACTGTTGGCAACTATGACCATGGCTGTCACAGTAGAAATGTGGAGTTGGAGAGTGCAAGATGAGGAAGTCTGGCAAGAGGTAGAAAAACGCTTGCAGGCACAGGGTGAAGATATTGAAATTGAATACAGAGGTTTTTTACCCACCGAATATGATTCTAAGATGTTGATGGCTTTACAGGGTGGAAAAGGACCGGACCTTGTTTATACAAGAAGACTTCCCGGGGGAAGAACAAAAGCAATGGTTGATGCGGGTTTAATCCTTCCTTTAACAAATGAAATTAATTTTGAACATTTTACCGAAGGTGTGTTAAACAACATCACTCAGGAAGGCCAACAGTATGGTGTTCCTTTTGCCATTCAGGTTGTTGGCGTTTTTTACAACAAAGATATATTTGATGAATTCGGATTAGAAGAACCAAAAACATGGGATGAAATGATAGCGATTGCCGAAGTCCTCCAATCAAACAACATAGATCCATTCTTCGTACCGGGAAAGGAAGCCTGGGCATTGGTTATGCAGCATGCTATGTGCGGAGTGAGTGTACTTGGACCCGGTTGGATTAAGAGATTAACAGAAGGAAAAATTGATTTTCTTGATCAGGATTGGATCTACATGAATACCCTTTTGAACGACCTTAAACAATACTATCAGAAGAATTTTATGGCAAATATTGTTACGGATATGGATGCAGCTTTTGCTTTTGGACAAGCAGGAATGGTTTTCTATGGAATTTGGGGCGCTCAGATGTGGGAAGAACTCAATCCCGACATAAATATCGGTTATTTCATGGTTCCTCCGGATTACGTGGGCAATCAACCCTATGCTTATGTTTACATGGATGGAGCAGTAGGTCTATCCAAGAATGCTGATAACAAAGAAGCAGCGCTCAAGGTACTTGAATTTGCAGCGACACCGGAATTTGGAACCATTTTCTCAAATGTTACAAAGAATATACCGGCTGTTACCGGAGCAGAAATGCCAGATGTTCCAATTCTTAAGGAAGCAAACGAAGTAGCTAACAATAACGCCTCTCCATATGTTTACTGGGTTGGCTCAGAACTCGTTGCCGGACAACCATCTCTTTACAGTGATGTTCTAAGTCCTGGTATACAAGCAATGTATTCTGATGAAATGACCCCTGCAGAATTAGCACAAGAATGCCAAGATGCCCTTTCTCAGTGGTATGAACCGTTAATAGAAAGATTAGAATCACTTAAATAAAAACCATACTGTCAAAACTTGAGCGGGTTTTTTTATAAAACCCGCTTTTTCAAAAAATGGGAGGAGAATCGCTATGAAAACCAAGGTCAGGCATATATTATTATTTGTTTTGCCGGCACTGATATTTTACACACTATTCGTTGTATACCCCATAGGATATAGTTTTAATTTAAGTTTCTTCAGTTGGGCTGGTGTTGGCGAAAAAACATTTGTTGGTTTTGAAAACTTTAAAAATATCTTATTTGGCAGTTTCTCAGAAGAATTTTTAAATGCCGTATGGCATAGTATTATCTTTTTTATAATGAATTCAATTTTCGAACTTGGTTTAGCATTTATAATAGCTGTTACCCTGACCTCAAAGATTTGGGGTAGGCGATTCTTTCAAACCATGGTATATCTCCCGAATGTTATTTCAATGGTATTGGTAGGTTTTATTTGGAGTATGTTACTCAATCCTCAATGGGGTTTAATCAATTCTTTTCTTGAGTTGATTGGTTTGGAAAGTTGGGCACAACCTTGGCTGGGCCAAAAGGAAACCGCGTTAGGAACCGTTATAATGGTAAATATATGGAGAAATATCGGTTTTTATATTTTGGTGTTTATGGCGGCAATCCTCAATATTCCAAAAGATTTATTCGATGCTGCTTATATTGATGGTGCAAAAAACCGTAAAATTATCAGCCGTATTATTTTTCCATTAACCGTTCCAACCATGCAAACTCTGGCCATTCTGATATTCATTTGGTCGTTTAATATTTTTGATGTTGTCTATGCACTGACTGGAGTTCAAGCAGGTCCTTTCAGGACGACAGATGTGTTAGGAACCCTCTTTTACCGAACCGCTTTCGGTGGATTGGGAAGCTCGAGGCAGGATTATGGACTGGGGGCTGCGATTGTTGTCATCATCTTCATTATGGTTATTCCACTTTCGATGATTTATGCAAACGTACTCGATAAAAGAAGTAGGGGATTATAATGCTTAGATTAAATAAATCCGCAAAAATCATACTGTTCATTGTTCTATTAGTTTATTTATTGGTGGTTGCCACACCTTTTGGTGTTTTATTCTTAAACAGCTTTAAATCAATGAGGGAGATTTATTTAAAACCCTTTGCAATCACTGAAAGTTTCAGCTTGGATAATTATGTACAAGCTTGGGAAAAAGCAGACCTGGGATCCGCTTATATTAACAGCTTAATTGTCTCCATAACCTCTATTGGCGGAGTCCTGTTATTCTCCTCTATGTTAGCTTTTATGATTTCCAGATACCGATTCAAATTCCGAAGATTGATTTATATTTACATTATTACAGGTTTAGCTTTACCCGCAAGATTAGCAGTTATACCAATCTATGTCACATTGAATCAAATGAATCTGATCGATACTCGTATCGGTTTAATCATGGTATATATTGCAACTGGAACAGCGTTTGCCACTTTTATTATCAAAGGATTTATGGATTCCATTCCTATTGAAATAGAAGAATCAGCAAGAATGGATGGAGCAACACCTTGGATCATCTATTGGAAGATCGCCTTACCATTAACAAAACCCGCTTTGGTTGTGGTTGGTTTAGTTAACTTTGTAAATGTGTGGAATGATTTCTTCTTCCCTTTAATTATCCTTTCCAGCAGTTCTAAAGAAACAGTTCCCCTTGCTATATCAGTTTTCTTTGGAGAGTTCTCAAATCAATGGCATCTCATAGCTGCTGCGCTTTCCATGTCAATTATTCCAATCATGCTGATCTTCTTCATTTTCTCGAAAAATTTTATTTCCGGCATTACTCAAGGAGCAATAAAATAAATTTATCTAAATTCTTTTTTTGGTATAATGGGACTGTTTATTCAGTCCCTTTTTTTGTTGACAAAAACCAGGAAAAGTGTTTTAATCGTTTTGGTAAATTCGTGGGGTTGAGATAAAATGGCTTTAGAAATCGAAAAAAAATATCTAATATCAGAAAAGACTGCAAAAAACTTAAAGGAAAATCATCTATATCAAATGATTGGTATTATTCAATGGTATATTGATGGTGCCAAGGAAAAACAAAAGAGTGAAAGAATCAGATTAATCATAGATAAAGAAGGACATCAAAGTTGGATAAAGGGTAAAAAGGAATGCATCAATGGAGATTTAGTTCACAGAAACGAAGAGGAAACTCAGTTAAACCAAAATTCCATTGAATTTGAAAAATTAAAGGATTTTCCTTTTATAATTAAGACCAGATCACTTTTCAACTCTCCTTTTCAAGTTGAGGTAGCCTTGGACAAACTTCTTGATAACCCATTTCTTAGCTACGATGTCATTAATATTCTGGAAGTTGAATTAAAGAACAATCAAAATGATGTTGACACAGTTGTTGATAAGGTTTTGGAGTATTTTGGTCTAACAAACGTGAAGGATATTTCAAAAAATTTCGACTATACAAATAACGCAATAGCTTTTAGATCCAGGAAGAAAAATAACTTTGAACAAATTAAATTAACTAATTTAATTTCCATTCTTAAAAATGAATTAAGGAGTGATGAAATTGAACATTAATAAGAAAATCACCATTCTCATTGTGCTAATATTAATTACGGGCGTTTTATTCGGACTACGGACATCCGATACCGATAAAATACTGAATGTTTATTCTGAAGAAGAGATTGAAGAAATATTTGTGGAAAACAGGATGTTTGAATGGATTGACAGATTCGAAGTGAAAGATGACGGCATTTATATATTAACAGGAAAATGGTATTACAAAGTAATGATGGAAGAAGACCAGAGCCTTTTCTTCAGTGGAGTAAAATCCAGATATGAATATGACAGAAATCAAGTATCATGGTTATTAATTAGCATATTTATCATATCCGGTGGTATTATTCTACTAATCATTTTAACATCTATCAAATGGCATGGTTTTTCATGGTATAAGAAGATAAAGAATATCCATTAAAAGGGAAGGTGTATTGATGAGGCAGACAATTGAAAAAGCGTTTATCGAAAAGTGTAGAGATTCTTTCAATGAAGATAATCGGAACCTCTTGATCTCAAACAGTGTTGTTAAAAACGGGATTAACGATACTTCGATCAATCACAAAACAGTCACAGATATGTATTATGAATTTACTGATGAAATCGAAGTCGGAAAGGTTACTCATCAAAAACAAACAGGTAGATGCTGGATGTTTGCTGCTCTCAACAATATCAGATATGCCATTTCAAAAGAATTAAAATTAAAGGATAAAAATTTCGAATTATCACAAGCGTTCACTATGTTTTGGGATAAATTCGAAAAAGCTAATTATTTCTTAGAAAGTATCATCGATTCAGTCGATAAAAATTTGGACTCAAGAACAGTATCTTGGTTACTTGAACATCCAACAAATGATGGTGGCCAATGGGACATGTTTGTTGCATTGGTAGAAAAATACGGTATCATCCCTAAATATGCCATGCCTGAATCTTTTCACAGTTCAAACTCCCGACAAATGAATTTTATTTTGGACTTATTTTTAAGGAATGCTGCAAAGAAAATAAGAGAAATGTATAAAGAAAAAAAAGAAAGCTCGCATATCAGAAGCAAAAAAGAAGAAATGTTGATATCATTTTATTCTCTTTTGGCATATTTTCTTGGAGAACCACCAAAAAAATTGGATTTTGAATACCGGGATAAAGAGAATGTTTTTCACAGAGTGAATAATATCACTCCGGTTGAATTTTATAAACAAATTTCTCCCATTAAATTGACTGATTATGTCAGTATTATCAATGCCCCGACAGCTGACAAACCTTTTGGTAAAACTTATACTGTAAAGTATTTGGGAAATGTGATGGGACCACGACAAATTCACTATTTGAATTTGCCAATTTCCGATTTAAAGGATCTGAGCATCAGACAGTTAAAGGATGGCCATCCCGTCTGGTTTGGTTGTGATGTAGGTAAGTATATGAATCGTGATTTAGGAATCTTGGACAATGAATTGTATCAATATGAAAACCTTTTAAATATTGATATTGATCTGACAAAGGCAGAAAGGCTGGATTATCGAGGAAGCGTTCTGACGCACGCCATGGTGTTTACGGGAGTTCATATTGTGGAGGGCTCTCCAAAAAAATGGAAAGTGCAAAACAGTTGGGGAGAAGAGGTGGGGAAAGAAGGTTTTTTCATCATGAGTGATGGATGGTTCGATGAATACAATTACGAAATTGCCGTTAATAAAAGTTATTTAAACGAAGAACAGTTGAAAATGTATGAACAGAAACCTGTTGTATTAGCTCCTTGGGATCCTATGGGATCATTGGCTTCTTCAAGGTGATCTGATTACGGTGAATCAATATGCTCTTCAACTTTGATGAATCACATGAGGAGAGAAAGCTTCCGGATAGCATAAAGAATTATTTTTTTAAGCGGTGTGATATCACTCAAAATGAGTTGGAAGAATTGATCAAAATAACGGAAGACATTCCCTTTGATGTGTTAATATCACGACTAAAGATCATAGCTGAATTTTTTTATCGTTTAAAAAAAGGCAAAGACACTCACAAAATCCATAATGAATTCGCCTATGCAAAAAAAATTATCCACAGTGCTTCTTTTTTCGAAAATCAAAGAATAAGTCACACAATCCCAAACGTGAAGGAAACTGAAAAATACCTCAAAGCGATAAGAGAACGTCGACAGAATAATCCTGGAGTTAATAAAGAAATATTTCACAAAAAGGTAGCTGCCATAAGAAAATTATACAAATCACTTTGTGATCCTTATAACGGAGAAAGCACCCGGAAGAATACGGCTGCTAACAAGGAAAAAATGGCTTCAGTACTACGAAAATTGGAGGATGAAGAACAGATGAAAAAAATTGAGTCAGAGATTACTCCAATATACAAAGGTCTTCGTTCTTGCCAGTTGGACTACCGTTTGTTTAAAATCACATTGTTAAATATCTATCTATATCATGGTGTAAAGGCATTTCAAAGTCTTTTGTTAAAGGTAAAAGAGAAAAAGACCCTATCAATTAAAGAACTTTCAGAATTAAGGCAGATAGTATTAGAAGAAAATCCAAAGGAGGATGCGGATGGCAATTGAATGGCAGGGTATGATTGCTTTTTTTGGAACGAATGATTTAAAGAAAACAGAACACTTTTACACAAAGCTCCTAGAATTTAGTTTATTCAAAGACCAGGGAAAATGCCAAATATACAACATACCCGGCGGAGGTAAGATAGGTTTTTGTTCTCATATTAAAGTAACAGCTGATGAAAAATCTCCGATTATTACTTTTGTAACTGAAGAAGTAGATCAAGTTTATGAGACTTTAATACATAAGGGATTTAAAATATCCCATAAACCTGAAAAAAATCCATATTTTCCAATTTATCACTTTTTTTTGGAAGACCCAAACGGTTACACTGTGGAAATACAAAGATTCCTTGATTAACTAACTTTAAGGCATTACTTAAATTGCTAACATACGAAGGTTTTATATGCTTCTACGCAAGAATTTTTCAATATACATTCTTCGCAAAGAGGTTTACTCTTACAGACTTCCTTCGAGTGAACGACTATTAAAGCATGAAATTCATTATACAAATTTAACTCATCGGGTAAACGTTTTTCAAAAAAAGTTTTCAAATCATCATAAGTAATGCGCTTCATCCATTCCCAATTATCATTTAATCTGGAAAAAAGCCTTCTGGTATAAGCATCGACTACAAATGTTTTCTTATCAAGCGCATAAAGTAATATACTGTCGGCGGTTTCAGGGCCTATACCATTTATTTCTAAAAGCTCTTCTCTTAAGGTTGAAATGGGCTCATTTCTCATTTTGTAAAAGTCAAGTTTCTTTTTCATCAAATACTCCAAGAAATTTTTTAATCTTCTAGATTTAATATTATAATAACCTGCCTGAACGATCAAAGAAGCAAGTCGTTTTTCGCTTGCAAGATACATTTTTCTTGGCTCCAACAATTTCTCTTCTTTTAAACTTTTTATTGCCTTTTTAACATTGAACCACTGAGTGTTCTGAGTAAGAATTGCCCCGACCATAATCTCAAAAACGCTATCGCCTGGCCACCAACTTTGCCTACCATACTGTTTTAACAAACTTCGGTAGATTGATAAAATAAACTTCTTATCAACTTGTTCACTTTTTTGCCCTATCAACGGAGATTCAACTCCATTTCAATTTGTTTGAAGAGTGTTTCAGCCCCTTTGCTTACAAGATCTTCGAACAAGTCATCATTTTCGGGAACATTCGTAATCAAACATTTGGCTTTATTCGTTTTACTCCTTAAAAATCTCTTGACATCCTCAATGATCAATTTTAAATCATAATCAGGATTGACTGTATAGGTATCGATGATATAAACATTATCAGCATTTTCACCCCAAACCAGATATCCTATAGGATGACTTTTATTTGATCTATCATAAATGATGTCTTTGAAATACCTGTTCCCGGAATTACCTAAAGCAGAGGGTGTTCTTTGCCAATTTAACTCCCGATGAAAGATATTATTAGCCTGAAGGGATAATTCATGAATGATGTGAGTATTCCCGCCTTTATAAAGATAGATTGCAGGCGAAAAATCATTTAAATCCAATAATAATGAATACAGTTTTCTCTCATGTGTAAAACCCTGTTTCTCATAAAATCTGACAGCTCTTTTATCGGTCTCTATCACTTCAAGCATAACACTTTCAATCTTTTTCCATTTTAAATTTTCAAGGGTATGTTGAAGTAATAATTCAGCACATCCGGTTCCTCTGAACTCCTTTTTTACGCCCATCGAATCTATTCTCGCTTTGTCGTTATTCTTAGCAATAACAATAAACCCCACAGGAATTGAATCTTTAAAGAGAAAAAAAGAATCTTGCAAAGAAATCCGGTTCTCTATCATGTCCATTTCAAATTCTCTTTCAGTCCAATTTACGGGTATTGGATAATCATCGAATACTTGGTTTATTAAAGTGAGTAAAGAATTGATTTGATTTTTCTGAATTTCTTTGACTTCCATAAAAAATCCTCCTTAATCGTATTCTTAGAGTTAAATCGGTTTGATAGTATTTATTGAAAGAGTGAAACCTTCAAAATAAAGTATATCACGTTATGGTATAATTTTTACAGATTTAAAATGATTTATTTGGAGGCTGATTTTGAGAAAATTTATTCTGATAACCATACTGTTTTTAATAGGCTACTCGCTTATATTCTCGGTTGAGACTTTAGGCTTGTCTTTGGAAGCGCAAAGATTAGATCTTGTCAGCGAAGAGTCAATCGATAGTTTAATGGGAAAATGTATAAATTATCGTATTGATACCCTTTATATTCCTATCGTTTCCTATATGGAATCCCTTTATAATTCAAAAATCCTACCAAGAAGTAATGTCCTAATCAATAACGAAAGTTTTTTGGATTTTGATCCACTTGCTTATGCAATGAAAAAAGGCATGAATTTTGGGATACGGGTAATACCCGTTGTTGAACTATTGACAGTATGGCCTTCTCAGGATCTACCTAATAATCAGCTGCATGTGTCAAGAAAACAGCCTGATTGGCTAAGCAGAAATTCTATGGGTAAATTATTATACAATCCTTTACTTTTAGACCCTGGAGCACCTCAAGTACAAAATTTTATCATCTCACTGGTAAAGGAAATTCTTATTAAATACAAGCCGCAGTATATTGCATTTTCAGATTTTTTCTTTCCTAATCCCGAATACGGTTATAATCCTTATTCATTGAAACAGTACGAACAATATTTAAGGGATAATCATTCGGAAATAGTCAATTTCGATACTTTTAGGAAATCCGTACTAGATGATCTCATCATGCGATTAGATGCTCTGGTACAGACTTTAGGATTGTCCACAAAAATCATGATATACCACACTAGCAATTACGATTACTCTATATCAGAATACTTTCAGGATTGGGTTTTCTGGTTGAATAAAGGTTATGCGGATGGCGGGATCATGTGGTACTGGTTTTCAGACAAAAAAAATGTTGCCCATGATACTCAATGGGCGTTGGAACATATCAAGGATCAGAAGGTCATCCCGGCTTTTTCACCGGATCAATTACAATATTCACAATTCCTGGTTATCATGAATACAATTCTTGATTTTCCCGTCTCAGGAATCGTAGTGGACACAATGGATACGAATTTATTGGAAATTCTAAATAACAATAAAGTAGGGATACCAAGATGAATTACACAGGACGAAACAGATTTGCCTTTTTCTTTGAACAAGCACCAATGACCATATCCATTTTAATCTTAAACGTTATCATGTATATTTTAACGGTTATTCTGGGATCCGGAAATATCTGGAACGGTGGAACCACCGGAACATTGATACAATTTGGTGCTCAGTACGGTCCACTTGTTTCCAGCGGAGAATGGTACAGATTAATAACAGCGAATTTCCTGCATGGTGGGTTGATGCATATCTTTTTTAACTCATATGCTTTGTTTTATTTTGGCTTAGTTGTAGAAAAGATTTATTCTTCTCAAAAGTTTATCTTCATATACCTGGTTTCCGGTGTAGTGGGAAATCTTTTAACACAACTATTTTACACAAATGTTCCTTCAGTTGGAGCAAGTGGAGCCATTTTTGGTCTTGTTGGACTCATGTTTTCAGCCGGGATAAGTGGAAATCTGCGCGGAAGACTGAGTGGTTTTTCTGGCACAGCCTTGTTGCCAATGATATTAATCAACCTCTTTCTGGGTTTTACCGTTCCGGGAATAAACAATTTAGCACATATCGGTGGGTTGGGCACAGGCTTTTTACTTGGTTTTATCATTTCCCCAAATCCTGCCTTTAGAATATGGCAAAAAAAATTATGGCTGTTCGTGAAATATGTTTGTATCTTCTTAATCATGGCAAGCATTTTATTGAATTTCATCAATCTAACGCCACCTGTAGATAAAGTAATTACTTTTCACAATACCTATATAAGAGTTTTGTCTGATCTTTCTGCTTCCCCTGATAAAGAGAGATACGCTTATTATCTTAATCTTTTAGAGCCCTTTGACTCAAAAACTCGCCAATTAAAAGAACAAGTGGAACAATACATCAACACAAATGGAAGTATTCCAACACTTTCAGAGATTTCAGCGGAATTTAAAAGCTGGCAAAAAGAGGTGCTTAAAAAATACGATCTTCAGTTGCAATCACAATAATAATAATAATCCTGTTATTGATTGGAAGTAATATCTTTGGCATGTCCTTAATCCATCAAAATGATATTCACATAGGCGGTAAACCCGTCCATTTTTTTTTAGATGAAAAAAACGAAAGAATCTTTGTCATTGATTATCTTGAAGAAAATGTCAAAGTTATTAACACCAAAACAGAACAAATTACTACTGTGCTAAAAGAATCTTCATATCCCGTTTATTGCACATTCTCAGAAACGTTTGTGATTATTTCAGATTTTTGGGGTCATAAATTGGATTTTTACAATAGAAGCGACCTGTCTTATTCACATGGTATAGTTACAAGAAATGGTCCCGCTTTTTCTATTGTGAAAGATGGTTTGCTATATTTTGTTTCTCAAAGAGAATACTATTTGCAAGTGCTGGATATCGAAAGGCGAGGTATCTACCAGGAGTTTGAATTGACAGGTAGAGTACCCATATTTTACATCTTTGACGGTCTTGCCATTCTCCCCTATTATGATAATTATCATACCTGGTCAAGAGAATATGAATTGCACAATTCTATTTGCATTATAAACCTGTCTACTTTATACAGATGGGATATAGAAGGTCTTGTAAAAAAACCACTGACAGTTCTGAGACTTCAGGAAGGTCGATATGCTATCAGCGGTTATCTTGATAATGGAATTTATCAAATCAGTTGGGGGGACATGGATACCAAAGCACTTGTAGAGTGGAATGAGCACTCTCATATTTTAGATATGACGGCTTTCAGAGATTATGTACTGGTTCCATCTATGAGTGAAGAAAGGTTGTTTATCTATAATTTTACTGATGAAGTATTGGATTCTGTCAATAGTGCAAAAGGAGTTCTGGATATTGAAGTATATAATGATGATGGAATTTTACTTCTTTCAAACTTTGATGAAGTTGTACAAGTTTTTTCATCCGAATTTCAACTACTTGGTGAACATACTGTAGGAGAGTATCCGATTAAGATGATGATCAATAATACAAAATTATACGTATTGTGTATGGACAGTGCTGAAATTAATGTCTTTACAATAACAAAGGAATGATTAGGAGCATATGAAAAAGGAAGTTATTTTGGCTATGAGTGGTGGTGTAGACAGCTCTGTTGCATTACATCTTTTACTAGAAAAGGGTTATTCAGTAAGAGGTGTAACGATGCAAAACGGATCTCTACCTGATCTTGAGCTATCAAAGGCAGAAAATACTGCAAAAAGATTCCATATTGATTGGGAAATTCTTTCAGTAAAGAAAGAATTTGAAGAAATGGTCATAACACCATTTATAAACTACTATAAAAAAGGGTTGACGCCAAACCCCTGTGCCATATGCAATCAAACCATCAAATTCGGATTTCTTTTTGATGCCATGCAAAAAAAGTATCCCGGTTCCCATTTTGCAACAGGGCATTATGCGAGAATAGCTGAAAAAGAAGGAAATCTATTCCTTCAAGAAGCAATAGATAAACAAAAAGATCAAAGTTATTTTTTGGGAACAATCAATCCCGGAATTTTAAAGCAATTATTGTTCCCAATTGGTGATTATCGTAAACAAGAAGTTATTGATATCGCCTTAAGTCATTCATTTATTTCAGATAACATAAAAGAAAGCCAGGATATCTGTTTTATTCCTGATAGTGATTATAAAAGCTTTCTTTATGAGAGGGGAATTAGAGGAAAAAAGGGAAAGATAATTCATGAAAATGGTGAAGAGCTGGGATTTCATGAGGGTGTTTTTAATTATACCATTGGACAAAGGCGGGGTATAGGTATTGCATATAAAGAGAGACTTTTTGTAAAAGAGATATTACCCGAAAAAGACTTGATCAAAATGTCACCCTTAACCAACATGTTCAGTAATACTCTTAAAGCCAATCAATTGAATATCTTTACAAGTGAGGAACAGCTTTTTGAAATATCAAAAAAAATGTTAAAATGCAAGGTAAAAAGTGGCAGTCAAAAATATGATTGCTTGATTCAAAAGGCCGGTAATAATTTAACTGTTAATTTTAAAAATGATGTTTTTGCAATCACTCCCGGCCAACTTTGTGTTATTTACGATAACGAAGGATTGATAATGCTTAGCGGAATTATTGAAAAAAATGATTCGAAAAAAAAACTGAAAGATAAAACTAATGCCTAGCCAAGAATCATTTAAATACAAACACTATCTTCTAAAAAGACTACTTGTGTTCATTATTTCCTTTACGGTTGCTATTTCCCTTCTTTTTACAATAGGTTTTTTTATGATTCAAACAAACAAAATTAAATCTATGGGAATGGAAATCACAAAAATACATACTCAGAGCTTTCAAACATGGATTCAAAGCCGAAAAATTGAAATTGAAAGCATCTTGAAAACATTGGGTAGCAATCTTGATACTGATGAGCCTTTAAACCAGAATATTGTAAAAGCCTGTGAAGAACGCCCTGGTTATTTTGAAACCATCTTTCTTTCAGATTTAAATGGCAACACTAACGATTGCTTTAAAGAAAGGCACAATATTAAAGAGAGAAATTATTATCACAGAATAATAAATAATAGAGAGGAATTTGTTGTAAGTAGTCCCTTACTTTCAAAAACAAACAACAAACCGTCAATAGTCATAGCAGTCAGAATAGTTGACGAAAATGGTAAAACAAACGGGTTATTTGGAGGAACGATTAATCTTTCTACTATTAGTGATTTTCTCAGAAACATCAAAATAGAAGAACTTGGAGAAACCGCTGTAATAAATCAAAATGGGATTTTAATCGCTCATTCTCAAACAACTTATTCTGAAGCAAACAATGAACAATATTTCCAGAACATTCCTGAAAATCTGTTAAAAGAAATAACAAATAATCAAAACGGGTTAATAGAGTTACCCAATAATCCATCAACTAAATCCAAGGAATTAATATTCTTTGAAACCCTTGATTCTAATCCTCATTGGAAGATCCTTATCCACATACCCAAACAGGCCTTTTATACCGAAATCATCCAAATAACCATTTTTGCATGGAGCATTTTATCCTTTTGTATCATTTTAGTTAGTATTCTACTTATACGAGCAAGTAAAAAGATAACAGAACCTTTAGAAAAAACTGTCTCACAAATCAGTCAGTTTAACCTCAAAAACCTGAAAATTGAATTTCCAAGAACAAAGATTGTAGAGATCAATCAACTTAGCGATCAATTTTTGAAAATGTCTAATGAGTTAAAACACTCCATAAATGAATCCGAAAAATTCAGCGAAGAATTATCAGCGGCTTATGAAGAACTCAGTGCCAGTAACGAAGATTTGGAACAGTCTTATCAGCAGCTTGAAAAGATGTCAACAAACCTTGAGGAAATTTTCGAGACGGCAAGTCAAATCAATCAAGCAGGTTTGAAGTCAGAGGAAGAATATCTCGATTTCTTGTTGGCCATGTTGATAGATATCATAGATACTGCTGAATACGGAAGTGTTGCTTTATTTGAAAATGATAAATGGAAATTTGTCTCTGCAAAAGGGCACAATCTTAAAAAACTTCAAAATATCGATCTTGATAAATCCTATCACATTAAAACCGATAATGTTAGTATCATAAAAGACATACTATCAAACGTCTCAAGAATGCCTGAAAACAAGATGAAAGAACTCATAGATGCAAGCAAACCTATTGGTCATACTATGATATCCGAATTGAAATTTAAAAATTCAGTTGTGGGAACAATTTCTGTGGATTCACCGCCTGAAGCAGATCCTTTTACAAATTCTGACCTTCGGGTTTTTGAAGCGTTCACAAACTTTGCAACCGCTTTTTTGGGATTAAAACGACTATTTAAAACCAAAACGGAATTTCAGCAAAAATTGATACTAGCCATGATCAAGATCTTGGAAATACACGATCCTTACACAAAAGGTCATTCAGAAAACGTTGGAATTATTTCCTCGGAAATTGCTCGAAAAATGAATTTTGACGAAGAACACATAAATGAAATATATTGGGCAGGTTTAGTACATGATATTGGCAAAATAAATATACCCAACACTATTCTGCTAAAATCCGGAAGATTAACCTATGAAGAATATGAAGAGATAAAGAAACACCCGGTTTGGGGCGCTGATATTCTGGATACATCAGATGACATCAATGTTATAGTGCAGGCTGTATTGCATCATCATGAACGATGGGATGGCCATGGATATCCCTATGGTCTTTCAAAAACCGACATCCCTTTATATTCAAGAATAATTGCTGTTGCTGATGCGTTTGATGCCATGACTTCCGACAGATCATATAAAAAAGCGGTAAAAGAAGAAATCGCCATTGAAGAGATTCTTAATAACAGTAACAAGCAGTTTGATCCGGAAATTGTTCAGATTTTTTGTCAAATATATCCCAAAAATACTCATTATGCCACAGAATTAAATAAAACTTAAACCAGCATCAATAAGGAGTGATAAAGTTTGGAAATAACAAAAAAGATTTATGAATTAGCAAAAGAATACGAAACACCCTTCGTTTTATTAGATACAAAACTCCTTGAAACAAATTATAAACGTCTTTCCTCAATCATGGATAACCTGGAAATCTATTACGCTGTTAAGGCAAACAGCCACCCTGAAATTGTGAAAAGTTTATTCAAACAAGGATCGCATTTTGATATTGCTTCAAGAGGCGAAATTGAATTGCTGTTAGGTCTAGGAATTCCCGGCCATATTATGAGTTTTGGTAACACAATAAAAAAAGAAAAAGATATTGCATTTGCATATGAAAACAACATCGAAATGTATTCCGTTGATAGTGAAATGGAACTTGAAAAAATCGCAAAAAATGCGCCGGGTAGTAAGGTCTATGCACGATTATTGATGAGCTCAGACGATTCAGACTGGCCTTTATCAAAGAAATTTGGAACGGATATTGATCATGTTGTGCAATTATTGGCGCATGCCAAAGGATTGGGATTGATACCCTATGGTGTCTCATTTCATGTTGGATCTCAAACCTATAACAAGTACAAATGGAAGGAAGCTATCGTTCAGGTCTCTGATATTTTTTATCAATTAAAGGAATATGAAAACATCGAACTGGAAATGGTTAATCTTGGCGGAGGAATGCCAATACAACATACGAGACCAATCCCACAAATCGAAGAGATTGGACTAATGATCAAAGAATCAATTGAAGAATACCTGGCAGATGCCAAAAATCTACGGGTAATCGTAGCACCGGGAAGATCCATGGTTGGAGATATTGGTGTTTTGGTTAGTGAAGTAATACTTCGTTCAAGAAAGCAAAAGGATAATTGGGTTTATATCGATGCGGGTGTCTTTCATGGATTGCTGGAAACAATCGAAGATTTCAGATATGAAATAATCGTTGAAGGCAAAGAGGAGGAAGAAACAGGAATTTTCTCCCTTGCAGGTCCTACATGTGATAGTGTGGATACTATTTACGATGAGGTAGAGTTGCCGGTTACAATCACAATGGGCGACAGGCTTTATTTTAAAAATGCCGGTGCTTATACGGTAGAATACGGAACAAATTTCAATGGGATAAAATCTCCCAAAGCCTACATTATTAAATAAAAAGGGGGGTTAAAATCCCCCCTTTTTAAGCTGAATTTCCTCTGCAATCTATTGTTATTTTTTTGTAATCGCCATTTCTGATGAGATAAAAAGAATCATAAAGGTTTACCGCAGGACAGATGTGATTCGGTATGATTTCAACCTTATCACCGATGTTTACCCGTTGATAAAACTCATCATCTTCCACCACAATATGTTCGTCAAAGAAAGAAGTTCCCCAGACACCATAATCTTTGAGATAGCCAAAACCGGAATTTCTAGTTATACCCTCTCTTACGATTTGCCCGGTTATGGCCTTTGCCCCTGCGTTTAAAACCACACGCCCCTTAACAGGTTTGCTGATAACCGTTGATAAAACGCTGGCAGCACAAGAATCAAAACTACCTATAACAGCAGCTTGAGAGGCATCCATAAGTGGATAAGTTCCAGGGCGAATCTCACTAATACCTTTTTCGATAGGGCTTGTAAGCATTGATGGGGTAGAACCTACGCTGACGGTTCCAACCTCAATCCCATTCGATCTTAATCCATGAGCAATATCGACAGTCTTTAAATGGCTTTCTTGAGAAATCTTTACGCACTCCTCAATAGTAGTAGCTGAATAAGAATGCCCCTCATGGGAAAAGACGCCTGTAAGTTGAAGATTGACTGAATCCTCTATCAATTTAGCGATCAATAGTGCCTGCTTGAAGTCTTGGATACCTGCACGACCATCACCCACATCTATTTCGATTAAAATCTTTAAAATATTATCAGAACCTGAGAAAACCGATTGAGCCAAACTGATGTGAGCAGGATTATCTACACCAATCTTCAGGTCGCAACCTAATGCAATGATCCTCTTTAAACGCATGAGTTTTTCAGCTTCTGCAATCTCATTTGCAATAAAAATATCTGTTATTCCTGAAAAAAACATACACTCAGCTTCACCCGTTGTGGCAACAGTGATACCGTTACTGCCGCATTCAATCTGTCTTCGTGCTAATTCAGGCGTTCTATGGGTTTTTGTATGCGGTCTCAGAGTGACTTTATTGCGATTTGCAACTTCCTGCATGGCATTCAGATTTTTTTTCAAAATAGATTCTACAATCAATAATGAAGGGGTGGGGATGTTTTTTAAAATCTCTTTATGATCACTCAAAATAATCCTCCTGAATCCGATCAAACTTGAAATTTATTAATTTCTACGTTAAGTTGATCGGCAAGTCCGCTGAGTTTTTCTGTGGATTCCTTTAAGTCTTTGACAGAATCGTTTTGTTTTGATACTTCATGCACAAGAGATTCTACTTGTGCAGATGCGTTAACCATCGATTGTGCAGACTGATCCATTGCACCAGCAATTTCATCCGCAGCTGCACTCTGCTCCTCCGATGTATTACTAAGATTTTCAACCGATTCAAGAACTTCAGACAAATTATCTGAAATCACACCGAATTGTATTAAGGCACTTTGAGCTTTTTCGTTCATATCGTTTACGATATGAACTGTCTTATCAGATGCCACGTTGACGGATTGTACACGGTTGCCAATTTCTTTTAACATC
>CAZRYM010000033.1:0-17749 GCA_964604305.1 uncultured Thermotogaceae bacterium
CAAAATCGGGTGTTGGGGGTTCAAGTCCCTCCGGACCTGCCAATTTTTTTTGAGGAGGAATTTCTGTATGGCTAAGAACGATATGGCTAAGAATAACAAGGCGGAGAAATCTGCACCTAAGAAACCTTCAAAGGTAAAGAAGTTCTTCCGGGAAGTTAAACAGGAATACAAAGCGACTACTTGGCCGACAAGACACATTTTAATGCAGACTACAGGTATTGTTATGATAATTCTGCTTATTATGGGAGTTTATTTTGCGGCACTGGATCTTGGATTCAGTAATCTTACCAAGTACCTGTTAGGCATTCTTGGTATTGGGTGATTTGTTTGAAAAAAAAGTGGTACGTCATTCAAACGTATTCCGGTCTGGAAGAAAAAATCAAAGAAAGTATCGAAAAAAAACGTGATACTTTAAACCTTGAAAGACTGGTAGGCAGAGTGGTGATTCCCGAAGAGGTTGTTGTAGAACCTTCAAAGGCTCACACCATAAAGCATATGCTATCTCAGAAGGCAAAGCTTCATGTGACAACCGGTGATGAAGTCAAAAAAGGTGATTTAATCGCTGAAGAGAATCCGATAAAACTAAGGCATAGCGGGGTTGTCGAGACCATACGTAATTACCGTAAAATTGTTGTTGAAACATTGGATTCAAAATACACCAAGATATATTACATTCCCGAAGCAGATAAGATAGAGTCCGGTATAAAATCTGGTGTCAAGATTAGGCAGGGGATGCCTTTTGCAAAGAACGGTGATTACATTTGTGAGATGGATGGAACTGTTCTCGAATCTGTTAAGGTTAAAAAGATAATAGTCCAAAAAGAAAATGAAGAAGAGGACGTTTATTATGTTCCTCTAAAGCTATTTTTACAAAGCAGGGCCTCGAAAGGAAAAGAAGTTAAAAAAGATACTGAGATTTCCGAACCTCTCAACTTAAGAGCTGAGTTTGACGCTTTGGTTGAGATTAGTGATCGAGGAACCAGAAGAATTCTGAAACTGGTCAATATTAAAAGGCGAAGGCTTTTTCCTGGATATGTCTTTGTGGAAATGGCAATGACCGATGCGGCATGGAACACGGTTCAAAGTGTTCCCAACGTTGTGCATTTCGTTTCTTCGGGAGCTGCACCGCTGCCCATAAAGGATAAAGAGGCTAAGGTCATTTTAAGACTTGCCGGTCTGGAGACTGTGGATAAAGCCGATAAAAAGGCTGCTACAGTTGAGATTGAATATGAAGTTGGAGAAGCGGTCAGAATTAAATCAGGAGCATTTGCAGACTTTGTTGGAACAGTAAGTGAAATAAATCCCGAAAAACATGAACTTAAAGTCATGGTTAACATATTTGGACGCGAAACACCTGTAATAGTTCATTTAAGCGAAATAGAAAAGGTATAATAATTAACAAACAAACGATACAAAAAACGGTAAAATCATCCGTTTTTTGTCTTATTCTGTGGAAGGGTACAATGCCAACCCGTTATACCACATAAGGAGGAATACATATGGCAAAAAAGATATTAACCACCATTAAGCTTCAGTTGCAAGCCGGAAAAGCAAATCCGGCCCCACCTGTAGGCCCCGCACTCGGGCAACACGGAATCAACATCATGGGTTTTTGTAAAGAGTTTAACTCAAAGACACAAGATAAAATGGGGACTGTTGTACCTGTTGTTATAACGGTTTTCGAAGACCGATCATTCTCATTCATCATGAAAACACCTCCTGCATCTTTTCTTATACTGAAAGAAGCGGGTATTAAAAAAGGATCATCGGTTCCCAATGCTGAAAAAGTCGGAAAAATCAGCAAAGAACAAGTCCAAAAAATAGCCGAGATCAAAATGGAAGATTTAAACGCCAATGATATTCAAGCAGCGATGAAAATTATCGAAGGTACTGCAAAGAATATGGGCGTAGAAGTGGTTAAGTGAGGGGGTGTTGACAGATGGCAAAACATTCAAAAAGATATAGAGAAGCCAAAGCAAAAATAGACAGCACAAAAGTGTACAATATAACAGAAGCCGTTCAGCTTTTGAAAGAAACAGCCACAGTAAAATTTGACGAAACGGTAGAATTACATCTGTGTACGAATATAAACCCCAAAAAGGCTGACCAGCAGATCAGGCAACCAATTTCCCTACCCCATGGTACGGGAAAAAGCGTTCGAATTCTTGTCTTCGCTCAGGGAGAAAATGCAGAAAAGGCAAAAGCTGCCGGCGCAGACTTTGTTGGCGCAGAAGAGTATGCCGAGAAAATTCAAAAGGAAAACTGGTTGGATTTTGATGTAGCAATCGCCACTCCGGATATGATGAGAGTTATCGGTAAATTGGGACGTGTTCTTGGTCCCAGAGGCCTCATGCCTTCTCCCAAATCCGGTACAGTCACTGCAGATGTAGAAGAGGCTGTAAATGCCTTTAAAGGCGGAAGAATTGAAGCCAGAAACGATAAAACCGGAAATATTCATCTTGTTATCGGGAAAAAGTCCTTTAAAAATGAGCAATTGAAAGAAAATTTGGATTCAGCTCTGAAACAAATATTGGCAATGAAACCTGTCAGCCTTAAAGGCAGATTGTATAAAAAAATTGCCGTTGCATCAGCTATGGGCCCCGGAATTAAAATTGATACAAGCGATTACATGAAGGAAGTTTAAATGACAATAAATCTCAATTCCACGTACTCAAGACAGTAGGTTATTAAGAGAGCATTCACCTACCGAGGTGCGCGCGTGTTTCACCGTGACCTCATACGTGGTCATAATAAAAAAAGGAGGTGGAACATTGCTTACCAGAGAGGAAAAAAGACAGATTGTAGATAAGCTGAAAGAGCATTTTAAAAAGACATCAATAGTTGTACTTTTGGATTATAGAGGGCTTGATGTTGAAAAAATCAGTAATCTGCGACGAAGGTTGTATGAGTCCGGAGGCCATATGCAAGTGTGTAAGAACACACTGATCAAAGTTGCCCTGGACGAATCAGAAAAGGCTAATGAAGAGTTCTACGGTTATTTAACAGGCCCGAACGCTGCGTTGTATGTCGAAGAAGACGGGGATCCAATGGCAGTTCTAAAGGCATTAGTTAAGTTTGCAAAAGAAAACGACATGCCAAAGATCAAAGCCGGATTGTTTGAAGGAGAAGTTTACGATGAGCAGGGCGTGATCGAATTATCCAAACTGCCGTCAAGAACAGAGCTTCTCGGTATGCTTGCGAATGTACTGCAGGCACCAATTACAGGACTTGCAGCATCTTTGAACAACATTATTTTGAAGTTACCGTATGCATTAAACGCAGTAAAAGAAAAAAAGGAATCATGAATTGCTAAAACTAACGGAGGTGTAAATTAAATGACACGTGAAGAAATTATAAAGACAATCGAGGAAATGACAGTAACAGAATTATCACAATTGGTAAAAGACATCGAAGAGAAATTTGACGTTAAAGCACAGGCACCTATGGCTGTTGCCGCTGCACCTGCAGCCGGTGGAGCAGAAGCAGCAGAGGAAGAAAAGACTGACTTCAAAGTTATGCTTAAGAGTTTCGGTCAGAAGAAAATTGCAGTTATCAAAGTTGTTAGAGAGATCACTGGCCTTGGACTTAAAGATGCCAAGGACCTCGTTGACAATGCCGGTTCTGATGATGCCGTAGTAAAAGAATCTGCGCCTAAGGATGAAGCAGAAGAGATTAAGACAAAGCTTGAAGAAGCCGGTGCAGAAGTAGAACTTAAATAATTGAAATTACGTCATAATAGTATATCTTGCAACAGGCATTTGCCTGTTGCATTTTTGCGTTAAAAAAATCTTTTCTCTCCAAGAGGTGATTTTCATTGAAACAGGAGAGCTTCGGCAGAAGAAATAGAAGGGTTTACGGAAAAATCGGTGAGGCGGTTCAAGTTCCCAACCTCATCAATATACAGTTGGAATCATATCAGGAATTCCTTGAAAAAGGAATCATTGAAGTATTGAAGAAATTTTCTCCAATCAGGTCACAACCTCATAGAGGGGACCTGAGGAAAGATGAAAAGGGTTTTGTCCTTGAATTTGTTGATACCGAAATTGGGGAACCCAACGAAGATGAAAATGAATGCAAAGCCAAAGGAATAAGCTACACGGTGCCTTTATACGTCAAAGTTAGAATTTCTGATATCAACACCGGTGAAATGCGCGAGGAAAATGCCTTTTTTGGTTACATACCATTTATGACAGAACGTGGTTCATTTATCATTAATGGGGCAGAAAGGGTTGTCGTCAACCAGCTTGTTCGATCACCGGGAATCTACTTTGTTAACGAAGGGGCCACACCGGGGAAAAAGGATTTGTACATATCTCACTTTTTACCGCAGCGTGGTGCATGGCTGGAGATTATCCTTAATACAAACAAAAACATCCTCCAAGCCAGAATTGATAGAAGAAGAAAGGTAAACCTGTTGTTATTCCTTAAAAGTATTGGCTTTGTTGATAATGTGGAATTGTTTGACAACTTTCCCCATGATATTGAGGTTTACAACAAGAAAGACCTTGAAAAATTTACTGATTCTATTGTTCTTAAAGAGATTACCGATGCAAAGGGGAACGTTATTATTGCAAAGGGAGAAAAACTGGATAAGAAACGATTCGATGAAATCATTGATAATGGGATTGAGAATATAACGATATTAAATCCCAACGTCCAAAACACTTTCGAAAAATTGGATGATTCTCTGAAAGAAGCAGGAGAAAACGAGGCTGTCATAGAACTTTTCAGAAAACTGAAACCCGGTGAAATTCCCAGGGTGAATACTTCAAAGAACTACATATACAACCTGTATTTCAGCGATGAAAAATACGAGTTTTCAGAAGTTGGAAGATACAAAATGAACAGGCGTTTGGATATCGTTTACGATAAATACAAGAAATTACATGGAATAGAAGATGATCAGCGGTATAACGAAGATTCACAGGTCATTGAAAAACTGGATTTATTACTTGCCAGCATCCATCTTTTAGACCTGGAATACGATAATACTTTATTGGATACTAAGGATCATTTAGGTAACAAACGAGTTAGAACGGTTGGCGAACTGCTTAAAGGAGAATTTGAACGAGGTTTCTCGAAAATTCAAAAACTCATAACCGAAAAACTCACAGTTTACAATTCCCTTGAAAAGATTTCCATTCAAAGTTTAATCAATGTAAGACCTATTATCATTTCTATGAATCAGTTCTTTGCAAGTAGTCAGCTTTCACAGTTTATGGACCAGGTGAATCCATTATCCGAACTGACTCATAAAAGAAGGTTATCATCTATTGGTCCCGGAGGTTTGAAAAGGGAAAGGGCAAAGATTGAAGTCCGAGATGTTCATGATTCCCATTACGGCAGGATGTGTCCGATAGAAACCCCTGAAGGTGCGAATATCGGATTGATCACCTCTTTAGCAACCTTTGCAACCATCAATCCATATGGATTTCTGATTACACCTTACAGAAAGGTTATAGACGGAAGGGTAACAGACGAGGTTGATTATTTGACAGCAAATGAGGAAGAGATGTATCATGTGGCACAGGCTAATACACCTCTCAGGAAAGATGGAACTATTGCAGCCGAAAGAGTGCCTGTCAGACAGCATGGGGACCTTGTTTATGTTAACAGCAAAAGTGTTAAATATATAGATGTTTCACCAAAGCAAACGGTTTCAATTTCAACAGCATTGATTCCCTTCCTGGAGCATGATGACTCGAACAGAGCCTTGATGGGATCCAACATGCAACGTCAGGGAGTACCTGTTATTAATCCGGAAGCGCCACGTGTTGGAACCGGTGTGGAATGGGTTGCCGCAAGAGACTCGGGGTTTATTGTCAGGGCAAAGCATCCGGGACAGGTTGTAAAGGTTGATTCAAAACATATACAGATTCACAGAATGGATGATAATGGCAAGCTGATATTTGAAAAAGACAAACCTAAAATAGATGACTATAATCTACTGAAATTCGTTAGATCAAATCAGGATACAATGGTCAATCAAAGACCCATCATCAATGTCGGTGAGAAGATTGATAAGGGAGCACCCCTTGCGGATGGCCCTGCTACGGATATGGGAGAACTTGCTATTGGTCAGAACATCATGGTTTCATTCATGCCTTGGGAAGGTTACAATTTTGAAGATGCCATACTGATCAATCAAGACTTATTGAAAACCGATACGTTTACATCGGTTCACATAGAATTACACGAAGTTAACGCCAGGGAAACCAGACTTGGCTCTGAAGAAATCACACCAGATATTCCCAATGTCAGTAAAGAAAGGCTTAAGAATCTGGATGAAAACGGTATAGTAAGGATCGGTGCAACAGTTACCTCTGAAGACATACTGGTCGGAAAAGTTACACCCAAAGGAGAAGCTGAGATATCTCCTGAGGAAAAAATCATACGTTCCGTTTTTGGGGACAGAGGTCGTGACATACAGGATACATCCTTAAAGCTCCCTCATGGAGTTACAGGAAGGGTTATCGATGTCAAAGTTTACGATAAAAACGACGTCTCAGAACTGGGACCCGGAGTCAACAAGATGATCAGGGTTTACGTCGCTTGTAGAAAGCCACTAAATGTTGGAGATAAACTTGCCGGAAGGCATGGTAATAAAGGTGTTATCTCGAGAATATTACCGAGAGAGGATATGCCTTTCCTCCCTGATGGAGAGCCTATTCAAATGATACTTTCACCTTTGGGAGTACCTTCACGAATGAACCTTGGACAGATTCTTGAAACGCATCTGGGATGGTTGGCCTACTTAAACGATTGGTTTGTGGCTACACCCGTTTTTGATGGAGCCAAAGAAGATGAAATCCTTGACGAATTGTATAAAAAACGAGTGGAGGCCGGACTAGAAAAAGGTGACAGTGAAGAAGTTAAATCCGGAAAGGTTCAACTGCGAGACGGAAGAACCGGAATGGCCTTTGATCAGCCTATTACAGTAGGTATTATGTACATGCTCAAACTTGTACATATCGCTCAAGACAAGATACATGCCAGGAGTGTTGGACCGTATTCTCTGATTCATCAGCAGCCTCTTGGCGGTAAAGCGCAATTTGGTGGACAGCGTTTCGGGGAAATGGAAGTTTGGGCACTGGAGGCATATGGTGCCACCCATACACTCAGTGAAATGTTAACGATCAAATCGGATGACGTACTTGGAAGAAACGAAGTTTATAAGGCCATTTTAAAGAATAAAAACGTTCCCGAACCTGGTATACCTGAAAGTTTCAAAGTGTTGGTTAAGGAACTAAGAGGTGTAGCGCTGGATGTCAAAGTTTTTGATGAGAACGATAATGAAATCGATCTTGACAGGGAATGAAGGGAAAGTGATGTAAATGAAAAAGGTTAAAAACGTAAAGATCACAATGGCTTCCCCGGATACTATAAGAAGTTGGTCAAATGGTGAGATTAAGAAACCAGAAACCATCAACTATCGAACATTCAAACCTGAAAGAGACGGTCTCTTCTGTGAAAAGATATTCGGACCCACAAAAGATTATGAATGCGCCTGCGGGAAATACAAAGGCAGAAAATATGAAGGAACCATTTGTGAAAGATGTAATGTAAAAGTTGAACCAAAGAGTGCAAGAAGAAGAAACATGGGTCATATTGAATTGGCCGCGCCTGTTGTTCATCTGTGGTTTTTGAAGAGTACCCCCAGTATATTGGCCAACCTGCTAAATATGACCAGTAAAGATCTGGAAAACATCATCTACTTTGGTTCAAGAAGAATCATTGAAAAGATTTACATCATCGTTGATGGAAAATCCACGCCTTTTGATAAGGGCGATACGCTTTATCAAACAGAGTACGACATTTACACTCAATTTTGGGATTTTGAAGCCCAACCGGCTGTTGTTGTCAAAAACCCAAGCGGTCCTGTTAAAAGCGATATCAGCGGTGTTGTTTCCATAAAAGAAGAAGAAACGCATACGGACAAGATCATGTACTGGATTAGCGTGTCGGACAAGACCAGTCATTCTTACAGCGTTCATAAAGACCAGGTGTTGAACTTTAAAGATGGTGATACCATTGAGAAGGGACAGGAATTGATTAGTGAACAGACCATCGATCCCATCTACTCACCCATCGACGGAACGGTTGAAGTGGATGAAGGACTGGGTACTATCAGCATATCGCCCATCACCACCAGTGGCGACCAGCCATCGAATTTTTCCATCCCCTATGGGGCAAAGATATTGGTGAAAGACGGGAAAAAGATCAAAAAGGGAGACAAATTAACAGAATCGGTCACCTATCCCACCATCACTTCCGAAATTAGCGGAACGGTGGTCTTCGACAAAGGCTTGTCAATCCACGCCCTGGTAGATGGAAAGGTACAGTCTGCCTCAACGGGAAAGATCCGTGTGGAAAATGTCATCGAAGAGAGACACTATCCCGTTATAGAAGGTTCTATTATATATGTTAACGAAGGCGAAAAAGTTGAAGAGGGCACGCATATAGCCGACAGATTTGTCTATGAAGAGGAGATCCTCTCAGTAGATGAATATCAAATGCTGGAACAGCACTATCCGGGTATGTTCAGCCCTGAACCGGAAATCGAAAACGACAGACCGATCATGGTGATTACTGAAATTGACGAAGAAGTAGCTGAAGAGATCGGGAAACAGGTGGGAGACATTCTCACTGACAATGAATTTGAGGCCTATGAAACGGTCTATCCCGCAAAGATTACAGCTAAAACGGGAGCCGAAGCCGTTAAGATATTATTGAACAAATTGGATTTGGAAGGCATCATAGTGGAAATTCAAGATGAACTCAAAGATTTGCCAAAATCCAGTGCTCGTGTTATAAAACTTAGAAAACGCCTCCAAATCGTTAAAAACCTCATCGAATCCAGCAACCTTCCATCATGGATGATTATGGATGCGGTGCCTGTTATTCCACCGGAACTCAGACCAATGATACAGATTGAAGGTGGCCGATTTGCAACAACAGACTTAAATGATTTATACAGAAGAGTCATCAACAGAAACAATCGGTTGAAGAAGTTAATTGATTTGGGAGCACCTGAAGTCATTGTGAGAAATGAAAAGAGAATGCTTCAACAGTCTGTAGATGCTCTTATATACAATGGAAGAATGTCAAAGGCCATAACTGACAGGGGAGGCAGACCACTTAAGTCTCTTACGGACTTGCTTAAGGGTAAAAAGGGACGATTTAGAAGAAATTTGCTTGGAAAACGTGTTGATTATTCAGGACGTGCTGTTATCGTTGTTGGACCTGATTTGAAGATACACGAATGCGGTATTCCAAAGAAAATGGCTCTTGAATTGTTCAAACCCTTCGTGCTATCAAGATTGCTGGGAAGTGACAGTACATCCAAGAGTGCAAAAAAACTGAAAAAGGCCATCATCGAAAAGGAAATGCCCCAGGCATGGGAAGTCCTGGAAGACGTGATTAAAGATCATCCGGTCATGCTCAATAGGGCTCCCACACTTCACAGAATATCCATACAGGCGTTTATCCCAAAACTGGTTGAAGGAAATGCCATCAAGCTGCATCCTTTGGTATGTCCACCATTTAATGCTGACTTTGATGGAGACCAGATGGCCGTACATGTACCGCTTTCAGCAAAAGCCCAGGCAGAAACTAAATGGTTAATGCTATCCAGATACAACATTATTTCTCCGGCAAATGGACAACCACTTTCCATGCCGGGAAAAGATATTATATTTGGTGTTTATTATTTGACCATGGTTGGCAAGAATTACGAAAATATTAAAGAAGAAGATATCAAGCCGAAATTCTCCTGTTATGAAGAAGTTCTGATGGCCTTGGAGCATTCCTATTTAAACGAGAGGCATCATATCCTTCATTTACATACACCCATCATGTATTTTTACAAAGGCGAAATGATCAAAACCACCCCTGGTCGTGTTATTTTGAACCACCGATTACCGGAGGAATTTAAACATCTTGATCAGACCTTTGGAAAAAAGCAGGTGAAAAAGCTTATTTATGAAGTCTTTAAAAAATATGGTATTGACAGGACAGCTGATTTACTAGATTATATCAAAGAGCTTGGATTCCATTACGCAACAGTTTCCGGGTTGACTTTTTCGGTAAAAGATGTCGAGATCTCAGCGGAAAAAGAGAAAATATTGGAAAAATCCGAAGAGAAAATCTCCGTTATACAGGATTATTACGATAACGGGTATCTTACCGAAAACGAAAGGCATAGGGAAATTATAAAGATATGGGACAGAGCAACTGGTGATATCCAAAAGGCAACTGTCAAGCAGATTGCCAGAAATCCTTATAATCCTGTTCAGATGATGATCTCATCTGGAGCAAGGGGAAATGAAGACCAGCTGAAACAGCTTGCCGGAATGAGGGGATTAATGGCAGGTCCCGCAGGCGATATTATTGAAATACCGATTCGATCCAATTTCCGGGAGGGATTAAGTGTTTCCGAATTCTTCCTGTCCACTCACGGTGGAAGAAAAGGAGCAGCAGATACCGCTTTAAGAACATCGAACGCAGGATATTTGACCAGAAGACTTGTAGACGTTGCTCAGGGAATTGTTGTCACCCAATCAGATTGTGGAACCCATAACGGGTTGGAAGCTACTTCACTTCGAGATGACGATATGATTATTGAAGATTTGGAATCCAACATCTTTGGCCGTGTTTTAAGCAAACCGGTTTTCGATCCTCTGACGGGTGAAATTCTGGTAGAAGAGAGCAACGGTAGAAAATATGAAAGAGATGTTATGATAACTGATACCGATGCCGAATTTCTGGCGAATTTTTCAAAGAAAGTGCCGGTATATAAAGAAAGCATCATGAATTTTGACAAATCCAAAGGTGAACATCATGAGTACGTGGAAGTCAAAGAAAACATATTTGCCAAAAACGGAGAATTAATTGTTCAAGCGGGGACACCCATTAACGGACACCTTATCCAGGAATGCAAGGACAGGGATATTAACGAAATACCGGTTATCGAGTACCCTGTTGTCGGTAATTTTTCCAAAGAAAAGGTTCTATCCAAAGATGGTAAGACAACACTTCTTGTAGAAGAAGAAAAAATCGACCCGGCAACAGCAAGGTTGTTGATGGAAAATGATGTGGAGGAAGTTGATGTCAGACCCTCTATCATTATTCGAAGTGTCTTCACCTGTGAATCTGAAAATGGAGTATGTGCCAAGTGTTATGGAATGGATTTGTCGAATCACAAAATCGTCAACATAGGAGAAGCCGTCGGAGTTGTAGCTGCCCAGTCCATTGGTGAGCCAGGTACTCAGTTAACCATGAGAACTTTCCACACCGGAGGAATTGCGTCCACGTCGGATATTACACAGGGTTTACCAAGAGCCGAAGAGTTGTTTGAAGCCAGGAAAAAGCTTAAAGAAACACCCGCAGTATTTTCAACTGTTCGCGGATTTGTGAAAGATATCAAGAATGAAGAAAGAAAGACCAAGATATTCATCGAGGACTATGATGGTGGGATCAGTGATTTTGACTTAAGCAGTTCTCATAAAACCCGAGTTTCAATTGGCGATAAGGTGCTTCCCGGAGGTGCACTCTCAACAGGTGCCATCCGACCGAGAGAACTTATGAGTGAGTTGAGTGTTGACGCCACTTTCCAATATATGCTCAGAGAGATCAAGCGCGTTTATTCAGAGCAGGGAGTTGACATTCATAACAAACACATCGAAATTATCATCAGTCAGATGCTTGGTAAAGTGGAGATCGTTGATCCAGGCGATACGGATTACATGATAGGCGATTTGGTATCCGTAAACGAAGTGAAAAGGGAAAACGAGCGGCTCCTGAAAAATAATGCCAAGGTCAATGACAACAGAAAAAAAGCCTTGAAGAAAAGATTGCTTAAACATGTGTTGGTCAAACGTGACGGAAAGATAGATGAAATAGCCAAACAGGGAGATGAAATTACACCTGAGTCCCTGAAGGAATTCATAGATGCCGGAATAAAAGACCTGGAGGTCTTCAGCGAAAACATTGAAGATAAACATGTGTATCAGATCAACATGAAGAACCCTGTGAAGTACAGAAGAAAACTTCTCAGGATTACAAAGGCATCTTTGAAGAGAGAAGGCTGGTTGAGTGCAGCATCATTCCAACAGACTTCACAGGTCCTGACTGAAAGTGCCTTAAAGGCCAGTGTTGATGAATTGCTTGGTGTAAAGGAAAATGTTATAATCGGACAGCTAGTTCCTGCAGGAACCGGAATGGATTGGTATTCTGGAGTAACCTATGAAGAGGTAGTTCAAAAGGAAAAGCAGGAAAACGTAGGCTGATTTTATAATACATGTAACGTGTAATGGGATTTGTATTTGATTTTTTTATGTGATATAATATCCCGGAATTTTGAGAGAGGAATTAGAGGTGAGTATAGTGAAAGCAGACATACATCCAAAGATGAACAAAGTAACTGCAAGATGTGCATGTGGAGCTGAATATGAAGTATGGACCACACGCGAAGAAATGAAACTTGATGTTTGCAGTAGTTGTCACCCCTTCTTCCAGGGTAAGGGAGATTCAATGATTCTCGATACCGAAGGAAGAATAGACAAATTTAGAAGAAAATATGGGGACAAATACTGATCGATCGTTTGAAAAAAGCTTTAGATGAGAAATTTGTTATAAGGTGAGATTTGTTTTTAAACTGAGTGGAAGCGTGTCCGAATTGGCTAAGGAGCTGGTCTTGAAAATCAGTGAGGTTATGCCTCATGTGGGTTCGAATCCCACCGCTTCCGCCAGTTTTAATAGAAAAGAAGGGGATAATTGTATCCCCTTTTTTTAATGGGAGGGGTTTTTCTTAACCATCTCTATAGCTTCTATAACAGCTCGTAATACGTCTACCCTCATCTGATTTCTGAATATATCCAATTTTGCATAAATTTCACCTTTTTCGGTGACAACATATTTTGGTGGCAGCGAATTCAGAGCAATCGCTTTAATATCATATCTGCATCTGTCACATTTACAAACCCCCAAAGTAGGGACCTCAAATAAGTCATCAATCACCTCTTCTACCAGAACTTCAGTAAAATTTTCAAAATGGATTTTATTGATTTCTTTCTGATCGGATACGTTTGGCATTTTATACCTCCCGGCCATGTTATCGGCCTGTAAATTAAATAATCGTTCTGATGGGGTCTATAACAATACTGATGTCCGACAAATATTTATCGTTCTCCATTAGAATATTCTTAACCTTTTTAATTATATCATTATTATTGTCCATTTTAAGAAGCATGTGATATCTATATTTTCCTGAAATCCTTGTAATAAAAGCTTCTACAGGACCAAGTATTTGATACAATATCTCATTAGACTTTTCTTCTTGACTTTCCAAAATGTTTTTATACTTTTCAAGCCTTCCGAGAGCCTTATCAGCATCTGCATCTTTTGATTCAAATAAAATGATTCGTTTGAAGGGCGGGTATTCTGCCTGTTGTCTTTTAATGATTTCAGATTTAAAAAAATTTTCAAAATCATTCTTTTCTGCAAATTTAATAGGATCCTCATCAGGTGAATAGCTTTGAAGAATAACCTTGGCTTCCTTTCTGGATCTGCCTGCCCTACCGGACATTTGATGGATCAGAGAAAAAGTTCTTTCGGTTGATCTGAAATCCGGAAAATACAGCATATGATCGGCATTTAGTATCACAACCAGTTGTACATCAGGAAAATCAAGTCCTTTTGAGATCATACGTGTTCCGACAACAATGTCTACTTCTCTGCGCTCAATAATTTTCCATGCCTTTTCCAATTCTTGTGTGTTCGGGGCAATGTCCCGATCAATCCTGATGATCCTTAAATCGGGAAATAATTTTTGGAGTTGTTCTTCAACCCTTTCACTGCCAAAGCCTCTCGGGACCATGGAAAGATTGGAACAAGAAGGACACTGATGAAGAAAGGGTTGAGAGAAACCGCAATAATGACAACGTAGATCCCCCTTTCCCTTATGATAAGTCAAAGACACATCGCAATTAGGACATTTGATTGTATAACCGCAAACGCTACATGTAACATAACTTGCAAAACCTTTCTTACCACTTAAAATCATACATTGTCCGTTGCTTTTGACAGTTTCTTCAATACCTTTTAAAACTTCGTTTGTCAGAAAACCCTTGATAGATGGATTTTTTGAAAGATTGACGTTGAAAATCTCAGGCAATTGTAATCCTTTGGGTCTGTATTTCAAGGTATGCAATTTCATAGTTCCATTGATAGCCTCATAAAATGATTCGACAGAGGGTGTAGCAGAACCGTATATTACCGGGGCATTTTTAAGTTCGGACAAGAAGGAAACGACCGTTCTGGCATCATAAACAGGTTTGTTTTCACTTTGCATATAACTTTCATCATGTTCTTCATCAACAACAATTAGACCAAGTCTGTTTAAAGGAAGCCAAACTGAACTTCTTGTACCCAGCAAAATATCAATATCTGAATGCAAAGCTTGTGTAAATGTCTTTCTTCTCATGGATTTAGTTAAATTACTATGATAGACTGCTATGTGCTTATCAGGGAAACGTGCCTTTGTTCTTTTTATTATTTGCGGGGTAAGAGAAATTTCCGGAAGCATAAACAAGACTTGTTTTTTATCAGAGAGTATCCTGTCTATGATTTCAAAATAAACCTCTGTTTTACCACTTCCGGTTATACCAAAAAGGAGATGCTTTAGATTTCCCTTCTCATATGTTTGAAAAAACTCTTTGACGATCTGTTCCTGTGGCAGGCTGAGATTAACCTTGACCGCTTTTTGACCTGTTTCCTCCGCTACATCGTATTCCTTGAGTGAAATAATCTCATTTTTTATAAGAGTTTGTATGGGTGTGATGGATTTCAAATTTAAAAATTTTACGATTTCGGCCAGATCAGCTTCGGGAAAAAATAACAGGTATTGAATAATATTCAATCCCTGTTCTGAGATCTTTCCATCACTTAATGTGCTGACGCCTTCATTCAAAACGAATCGCTTTTTCTTCAAACCTGTTTTAGTCAGAGGATTCCTTTTTGCAGTTTTGGAAGGAGGTTTCAAAGATAATTTTCCCAATGCCTTAAAGACAAGATCAAATACCTTCCCGGGAGCAGAAAGATAAAAATCCGCAGTCCAGAGTAAGAGCTGGATATAATCTTTGTCTATAAGAGGAACGGTATCAATGACTTCGTCTATTTCTTTAATCTGAATGTTTTCAGGAACTTCCTTCTCGCCAATTTCACCAATGATATAGGCGATTTGTCTTTTCTTCCTTCCAAAAGAACAGTATACCCTGGAGCCCGGAATTAACTCGGTTTCTGATGAATATGTAAAAAAAGTTCTTAAAGGGTTATTTGAAATGGCTGTCAGATAATAGTACAAAGTCGATAACCGCCATCAAGTTTTTTTGTTTTTTAATTTTTCATAACAATCCATACACACGGCCACATATTTCTCCATTCCACCTACATCTATCTCTGATTCATTGCCGCTGAGTTTGTATGATATGATGCCCTTGTATTCACCACATTCATGACATACCGCCTTTTTCTTAATCACCTTGTCCGCCAGACCCATCAGTTTTACTGTTGTCATGAATGGGTTTTCCTTGAAGCTCATATCAAGACCTGCACAAATGATATCCTTCCCCATCTTTCTGAGTTCTTTTGCCACATCACTTAGCTCTTCATCGAAAAATTGAACTTCATCAAAAAAGATAGCCTTTTCAGTTGACAGATAGTCAAAAGTGTTTTTAGAGTTCTTCAAAGGCACTGCCTGCTCACACATACCTGAATGGGATCTGATTTCTTTTACTCCAAAGCGATTATCGATGATGGGTTTGAATATTTTATAGGGTTTGTTGCCCAATTTGTATATTTCTACATACGTCAGTAATTCAGTTGTTTTTCCCGAATACATTGGGCCAACGATGACGGTTATCTGACCGGTTGTATTAGCTGATGTCATTTTGTTCTTTCCATAATTGTACCGGACATCAGCATCTGAATGACTTGTCCTTTATTATCCACTTTCAGCATACCTGATTGACCATTGTAGCTGAAAAAAACGTTGGTGAAATCTTCAGTTTCTGTCGTTTTTTGTATCTCTAATGTTAGAATATCGGTAAAGTCCTTCAACAGTAGCTGAGGGACGAATACGTTTATCTTATCATATCCGTTAATTTGATACAGGTTATAGACAAGCTGCCAGGTCCAAGCCAGATTATTATCCAATATCAGCAAAGGTTTTTCGAACTTTACTTCATCGCTTATGTTGCCGCTTGTATAATGTAAAATATCATCATTTATTGTGCAGTTAATCTTTATTTCAGCTCCATTGAAAAAAAGAGTGAGCTGATAATCAACAATTATGTTATCTTTGATTTTTCCGGTTGTTGAATACACCGCCTCTTGCATTTGAAAATGCAGATCTGTCAACGAGTTGAAATCGATTATATTATCGTTGGTTCTTTCAAAAGAAACGGTTTCAGTAGCTGCTTCAATGTTCAGGATCTTAAACATATATTCTCCATCTTGCATCCCAAAAGACACCATTACAAAAAGAAACAACATTACGGTTATCACAACTTGCTTTTTCATTACTCAATCACCTCAACTATTTTTTGTTATTACTGCTATTGAAAACCAGTCTCCCTCTGATATTATTTTGACGATTCTAAATCCATTTTGTTCGATTAATTCTTTAAAATCGTCGTATTGTTCCAAAACCAGTCCTGAAAAAATTAGGGTCGATGATGCATGAATGATGGATTTCAAACGTTGTGCCCCATCAAAAAAAAGACACTTAAGTACTTGATAAAGGATGTTGGAACAAATAATTTCGAATTTACCGTCAATTGATTCTAATAAATCCGATGTCTGTACTTTGACGGAAGAAGAGACATGATTTCTTTTAATATTTTCTTGAGTTGCTTCTATTGAAAAAGGATCTATGTCAACAGCAGTCACGATGCAACCCAACTGAGCTCCCATAATCGAAAGGATTCCCGAACCACATCCCAAATCCAGCATTTTACTATCTTTTCGAGCATACTGCTCAAGCAATTTGGCAGCCAGTCTGGTGGTCTCGTGATAACCGGTTCCAAAGGCCATTCCGGGGGTTATTTTTATCAATCTAACGGCCTCTTCTTCACTGACAGAAGGATCAACCAGAAATCTTTCGGTCAACCAGAGGGGCTTTAACGATTGTTTCCATTTTCTAAACCATTGCTCTTGATCTTGATAATCTGTGGTGAAAACCTTGAGTTCAGGATAGTGTTCCTGAAGATATGATAATAAACTTTCTTCTTCAGCAGACTCGGTCAGGTAAATGTCAAGCTCATAAAATCCCTTACTCTCTTGATAGTCATGGATGGCAAAGTGATATTGTTCAAAGAGCCGGAAATCTTCTTCCAATCTATCGATTATCTCCTCATCTGTAAATTGGGTACTAAGAATTTTAACCTTCATTATTAACCTCTTTTAAAAGGGGGGAATCGGGCAATTGTATCATCAGTTTTTCATCATAATCCAAAAAATAATTAATTTCCGTTGAAAGTTTGAATAAAAGGTAATACCAGTAGATACCTAAAGTAATCACTGAAAAGATAAAAAACATGATGATATTCCGGTAGGGGATAATGTATTCAAGTCCTTCGTGATATTTTTCTTTTAAATAAAAGGAATAGAACTGACTTTTTATTCTTAGAAGTTCATTTGAAACTTTAAATATTTGAGAAAGGTAATACGCAAGAAAAACAAACGCAAAAAG
>CAZRYM010000034.1:0-17695 GCA_964604305.1 uncultured Thermotogaceae bacterium
ACTGTCACTTAAGGGGTAATTCATGAATTACCCCTACGCGAATATTGGGTAAACTAGACTGTCTGTAGGGGCGATTCATGAATCGCCCCATTTTCGAAATTGTCTCGCTGTTGATGATATTGGTTTCTTTTGCGATTGTGATTTTTATTTTGTCAATCCTTGGTTTGTCCGTTTGTGTTTTGTTTTTTTGTTTAATATTACTCGATGTTCTGCCCAAATACTTGCATGGGTTTGCCTCTTGTTTCTATAATGCGTGGAGTTAGGAATATGGTGACGCTTCTGGTGTCGTTGTTTTCTATCTCCCAAGTGAATAACTTTCCAATGATTGGAAGGTCTCCGAAGAATGGGAGCTTTTCCTTAGAGTAGTTCTTTGCTTCTCCTTCAAGGCCTCCCATTACGATGGTGTCTCTGTCGTTTACAGTTACTATGGATGATACGTTTCTGGTGTTTGTATTTGGCAGACCATCTGATGAAAATCCGGCCAGGGAGGATATTTCTACGCTGATCTCCATGGTGATGGTATCGTCATTGTTTACTATTGGTCTGATATTTAGAAGATTACCAATTGGTACGTTCAGTATTTGTTCGACTACATTTCCGGATGCATCTGTGGTTGGGATTCTGTATTTGTAGTTTTCTCCAATGTTAATGTTGGCTTGTTCACCGCTTAAGGTTGTGATATATGGTTTGATAATGGAATTATCGTCAGAATTTTCTTGCGCACCTGTGGTTGAAATACCTATACTGAGCTTATTTGTCAGCAGGTCCAAAAGATTTGAATAATCAGTAAAGCTAAGGATGCTGCCGTCAAATGAAAATCCGTCGTTATCCAAGCTAAAACTTCCATTGTCACTATTTGCAGAGAAAGAAACACCGTAAGATTGGTTCAGGTTATCCAAGACTTTATTATCAATGACCATGGCTTTGATTTCAACCATTTTCCTGGGTTGTACAGTGTTTAAAATCAAAGGCTTGAGTTCTTTCATTCTTGAATCAGATACACCTGTGAAAATGACTAATCCGTTGGCTTCATCCGTATAGACTTCCCCTCCAAATGCTCCACTGATCAGGGAGGATACTTCTCCAAATCCATGGCTGATGTTCAGGGTTCTCTTTTTTGCCATGCCCGTTTCGTGTTCACTTCCGGGAGGTGTAATGACGTAGATGGGTTTTGCCAAGCCTTCAACAATCTCTACTTTGAAATCGTAGAGTCTTTCGGTTATTTTTAGCCACTGTTCCCAGGTTAAATCTTCCATTTCCAATCTTGAAGTCACTGAAGAGGATTCATCAGGCATGAACAACTTTGGTTCATAGACAATCCCTTTAGCAATTTCTTTTGTCAGTTCTATGACATCTTTTCCCTGTGCTTTTATATCGAAATGCACACCATCATCTGCAAATTCAACCGTTGGTATGATGTCCTTTTTACCTTCTGTGATGAGCTGGTTCATCATCTCTACAGCATTTGATACACTTTCTTTTGGTCCGGTAACGGTGTATTCCCTTTTTTCGACATCCGCTTTAATGTCTTTGATTTCAGGAATCTCCTGTCTCAATCGTTCGATAATCTCTTCACTGCTGTATGCGTTTTCTTTGACAGGCCCGAACCAGACTTGTTCAACAACGATCTTTTCAGAATACTCGTTGATTAGTTCGCCGGCTTTTTCTACTTCGTTAAAGCTTCCTATCAGCAGGAAGATTTCTGCTGTATCAAAATACTGAATTTCTACGCCCGGATGATATGAATTAACAATCGCTGTGAGCTCTTCAGGAGGAACTTTTCCGGTATCCGCAATATATTTATACTGAATCTTTTTAACAACCTTCTCAAAATCATCATCACTCTCACCTATGAGGCCAAAACTACTGAGAATCAATTTGACATTCTGTATTTTTTCTTTTTGCCCTTTAATGAGAATTTTAGTATTCTCAAAATCAAGGAGTTGTATTTCTTCTCCAACGCTGTAATAAAGATTCAAGACATTTTGAATCGTTTGGAAGGTTATTCCGGGTGCCAAAGGCAATACGAGACTTTCTTCCATAAAGTCTGTACTCATTGTGTTGATCAGTTCTTTTGTTTTGTCTATTTCCTCATCATTGCCGGTAATAAAGTACCCACCTGCTTCAAAGGGTTCAATCTTTACACCGGGGACTTTGATGTTCACCAGCTGGGCAACTTCTTCAGGTGAAAGGGTTGGAATGGTGATATAAACAAGTTCAGTTTTATCGAAGGCATCATCATCTTCATCAGGCCTTCGGGCATCCATCTTTCTCAATTCGTCAATAAATTCCTTTACAGCCTTTTCCGGACCGTATATCTTGTATAATTCTCTGGATTGAACGTAAAGGATCTCGATTCCCTTGTTCTTGTATAACTGCTCATATATAAGATTGACATCACTGTTTGCGAGTCTTTCAAAGTCCACGTATTGGGAGTATTCCTCGTATTCAGTTGTATTGGTTAGTGTTTGAATCTCTTCAACCGCCATTGTTATTTCTTCTTTGTCTTCTCCCTTAACGAATAGTGAGTTAAGCGACGGGTATGAAATAATTTCCAATTTCGGGTATTTGGCTTCAACAATTCCCTTGACATCGTTAAATAACTGTGGATCCTCGAAAAATCTGGTGTTCATGTTGATGATGTTGTATGAACTGGAATCTCCAAGCATGACACTTTCTATTTCTTTGATGTAGCTTTCGAGCATGTCTAATTCATGGCTTTTTCCCTTAACAAACATGAGAGGTGAAAAGCTGTAATCGATTTCTATTGTTGGGAACTTGTTTTGCAGGGAATTGGAGCTTTCAGGGTTTTTAAGTCCACTCATGATTGCATCAGGAAGCTCTTCTGCAATGTTTAGTATCCTAATCTCTGAACTAAGTGGTGGTACCAGCCATCCCCAGTCGTCTGCGATCTTTTGTGATGTCAGGATTTCATAGTTGGATCCAAAAATAGTAACACTGTCGGGGTTGCCGTCTTTTGCTCCGAATCCTTTCACATCTTCATAGGTCCATTCGAAGGTGGGTTTGTTCACCAATGTGTTGATGTTTACCCCTGCCGAGTCTATTATGGCTTTTGGGAAAAGTCTTCTCAAGGCTATTGCAAATACCGTTCCATAACCGTCTTTGACCTTGATTTCTACAATCTTTTCATTGCCTCTTGCCTTTCGGTTCTTGATATAGTCGTTCAAATAAGAGGTTATCCTTTTGGTGGCGTTGACGGGACCCAAGATTTGTATTTGATCGATTAAAGGCAATATTTCATAAAGAATTTCCTCATATTCGGGAAGGATTTCCTGTTTAGGAACACCGACCCTGGTTCTGAAGTTGATGTAGAATTCCATGAATTCCCTTACTTCTTGTTCTGTAAGAGGGGCGTAAGTAATTTTCGTGGAGTATTCGGATTGATCTGTTTGTTCTCCGTCAGTAGAAGATTCTCCGTCTCCTGAGAAACTTACCCCTTCGAGGAATCTAATGAAAAAACTGAATCTTTCATGCCGATTGTTATCCCCATACAACAATAATCCCACAGGAACATATTCTTCGTCATCATCGCCACCTTTTGCAAGGGTGATGATATCATCATTCATGGAACCGCTGGTTTCACGTGTATAGGTTTCAAAATTACTTTGGACATAGTTTTTAAAAGCCTCTACACTAAATCTCAACTCTGAGCTTGTCTCTCCGGTTGTAATTCTATTTGCAAATTGATCATAGAGGGTTGATTTTTTGTTGATCCTGAAATTATAAGCTGCCCAGTATGACGTTTCCTGTTGAGGCGAAAGACTGGTTTCAGCTAAAATTTCCTCGATCTTTGCTGATAGCAATTCCTTTCTGACCACATACACTGTGTTATTTGGCAAAAAGGCATAGGCTATCTTGGGGTTGTTCATAACGATTTGAAGGAAGAAGTCTTCGGCTCGCAGATTTTCCGAGAGCATAACGAATTCTACCGGCTGTATGCCTTTGAGTGAGGCTTCATCAATGACCAGGTTGATGTCCATGTATTCTCTGAGTACGGACAACAGAGCCATAATGGAAGGCCTGTCTCCCGTTCTGGTGGAATCGGTATAACTGGAAAACTCTTTGATAATCTCGGTGTTTCGTTTGAAGGTTATTCTCAAGGTGTTTGCAACAATTTCCACTTGAGGATCTCTGGGCAGCAGCATGTCAAATCTGTAGCTGATCTGGCCCTTTCCGGATGAAGCTTTAAACCCGATAATCGGGGAATAGCCAATAAACCGATTGATTGACGTGAGATCGGACATTTCTCCCGGCGTGTTCACAACGATGTATCTGCCATAATCCAACGATTGAACATCGTAATCTTCAGGTTCATCATCGTATATGAAAACGAAGTTTATCTCAGATTCTCCCGGAAGGTAAGTGTAATTTACCAACTTTGCGGAAAATGATGTGCTTGTGAGAAGGATAAATATCACAAATATCAGAAAAGCCCCCAGTTTTTTCACAAGAATTACCCCCTTGAACGTTCTTTTATTTTATTTGATTTCTGTTTTCAATTCAGCAATTTCAATATACGGTTTGGCCAGTAATCTGTACAATCTTGGTGTGGCCTTTTCCTCTTGCTCTTGTTCATCCGGATAACGATACAACAAAATACCCATTTGTGTAATTTCTATCACTTGCAATGGATATGGCACATTTGGTACGACAGAATTGATCGTCAACTCATACACTTTGTTAGGTTCCGCTGAAGTCTTTATCCATGCTGTTTTTTGATCATCTTCTGTCAGGAAATACGACATGAAGGTGCCATCACGAAACTCCATGATTTTTGTGGAATTGATCAATATGTCTTTGACTTGTTCTTCATCTTCAAAATTAAAGATATAGGGTTCAAACGCTTCGGATTCATAATTTTTAGTGTCTTCATCTCTGGATAAATTCTCAACCACTTTGGTCAGGTATTTCTCATCAAGTGTCGGCTCTTTCACCTGAACAGAAGGGCTGGTCTGTACTGTGCCGGTCACAGAAGCGGGTGTTGACCTTACTGCCGTTCGGGTGGTCTTCTTACCCCCGAACAATTCGATTCCCAGGGCAGGCAATGTGACAAAGATCAAAAGAGCAGCAAAGGCGGCCAACACTGAAAGAAGCAACACGATTTGTATGATCTTCTTTTTTTTGGGATCAACTTTTGTTTTTGCCATAGCTCAACCCTCCAATATCTTGTCGTCTATTTGAATCAATTCGATTTCCATCTCTTTGATATACATATCCGGCGTTTCACTCTCTCCGATCAACAACGGCAATTCTGATTGACTTTGTGTGTCCAGCTTGTTGATCTTTAGTGTTTTGGCATCTGACAGAAAATTCAAGATTGCTGAAAAATTTTCCAGATTTACTATGCCTGAAAAGGATATGGTGTTTTCACTTATTCTGTATGCCAAAGCAACACTTTGCATCAGTCTTTCAAGTTCATTCAATTCATAAGCTCTCTGACTTATTTTTTCGTTGTAACCTCTCAATGTGGCGGAAGTCTGTAAAAAAACCTGATAATTGCCGTTATATGTCATGGCTACTTGCTCCAGTTCTTTGATTTGCTTATCCATCTTTAAATAGGTTAAAAGGTTAAATAAAATAAACGCAGTAATCAGTATAAGCAACGCAATGACTATTCCCCAGACTCTATGGATTCCGATTTTATTCATACCCATCACTCTCAATATTTTGCCGTTTTGGCGGTCAATTCTTCCTGAAGGATGTTCACAAGCATAAAGTCAATGGTCAACTTTTTTTCTGTAATACTCATTCCATTTTCCTTATAAGCACTTTTCAACCCTTCAGAAAACTTATGGCCCACCATTTGGCTTCCGTTTACGTTGTAGTATTTTAAGAAAAAGTCCTCTCCTCTTTTAATACTCATGATTTCGATAAATATCTTTTCTGTACTTTTAAAGCGGTCATATTGGGCTCCCAATTCGCTGATAAAGTCTGAAGAAAGGCCCGCATACACCAGGTCTTTTTTTATCCTGTCGGTTTCAGTCCTTATGCTGTTGGTTTTAATAACCACTCGATTATTTTCATTTTGAATTTGATTGATCATGGCTTCAATATCATCATCACCGATAAAGGATCGCGCATATTGATACTTACCCCTTATTTCGGCCAGGTTACTCTGTTTGATGGTTTCAATTGTTAACCTCAAAGCGAGAACGGGCAACAACAACACTCCAATCAGTACCAGCATCGTTGTCAGTTTAAGCTTTGACTTTTTCTTTTTGTATAAATTTATATTTACCAAGTTCCCTCACCCCCCTGTAGGCAAGCCCCATGATCGTTCTTATTTCCTCAGCATCTTCAGGATAATCCTTTTTGAGCGGCATCTGTACGACATTCGCTCCTCTTAATATGCCCTCATCCTTTATATGGTAGGTAAGATCCAAAGTTAACCTGGAGTTAATGGATCCCACAACGACAGCTTCTATTCTCGTTAAGGCATTATCGATATTGAGATGATTGATCGTTCCCCTAATGGCCTTTTCCGCTTCAAATGTATACTTCCCGTAATAATCAGAGAATATCTGCTGGATGGATTCGGTGTATTCCAACGATCCAATCTCAGATCCTTTTAAAATGGCGCTTAAAACCTTTTGCGAATTAATTTCCCTTTTTCGGCATTCGTTTATAACATTTTCAAGAGAAAGGGATATCTCTGTGATATCAATGACTTTATTTGCCAAAAATGTAAACAGGACTGAATAGTTTAAATCTTGGCAAATTAAAAAGGTCAGTTTTGATTGTCCCGGTATTTCCTCTTTTAGAGAATGCTCATCAAATAATTCCAGATACTTCAATTGATCGGGCATGACGATATCCGGTTCAGGTGCTTCTGCCAAGCCTTTGTAAAAACTCATAATTTTGTCCATAAATTCCTGTTTTGTCGCAAATATGGGGATTTTAGTGGTGCCTTTGGCTGTTTTGATATAGTTTTGAGGTCTGGTAATGTCTACAATCAACTTGGAAGGTGGAACATGAAAGTCTTCAGAAATCTTGAATTTTACGGCATTTCTAAGTTGTTCATCAGAAAGCTTCGGCAATTCTGCCGTAGAGAATATCATTTCCTGATAGGGGTAATTGTAGATGACAAAGTCTTCGATATCAGGTTTTATGACTTCTACCGTTTGTTTTATCGCTTCAATCTGTTTATCTCCAAAGAATTCGTCTTCAATATAACTTTTGGAGAAGGTCTTTAAGATTTTCGCCTGTTTTCTTGCCAGTTTAATCAACAATCCCCTGGTATAATATTTTCCCGATTCCAATACAAACAGTCTTCTGTTAAATATTTGCATTTTACCCCCCAATACACTACTATTATTCTTTTTCCAGGCTGGCAAATCCTGTTATCGGCCTAACGGATAAAATATAAAGTTCCTTGTTTTTTATTAATTTCACGGAATCTCCCCCTTTGATTTGCCCATAATGGGTAAATTCAAGTCGAAGTTCCTCCTGAAATACAAATCCGTTTATGTTGCATCCTTTATTATATACTATTTTTGATTCTTTGAGATTATATAAACTCTCAGATGATGCATGCATGATCCGTGTTTTTATTTTAGTCATAAACATTGACTCACTTAACCCCCGGTTGCTTTGAGTAAACATCTGTATCCCAAAACCGACAGGAATGAGTACCAGAGTAAAAATCAGCAAGCTGAAAGTGAGTTCAATAAAGGTGGTACCGGACTTCCTGTTAAAATCCACCGGTGATATTTTGCTGGCCCTGGAATATGGAGCTGTACATGGCATAAGCAATAAACGCCATGAACAAACCGACTAAAACAATCATCGATGGCTCGATTATGGATGTTACCTGTTTTACCAAAGTACGCACCTTATCTTCAAAAAAATCTGCAACCTGTTCGAGAATATCATCCAATTTACCCGTTCTTTCTCCCGTTCCCACCATGGCAATGACCAGGCCCGGGAATATACCTGATTTGGAAAATGAATTTTCAAGGCTCATACCCTGTTTGATATCATCGGACATCTCCTCAACCTTGTTGGCAAATCGTGGATCGTTGGAGGCATTACTGGCCAAAGTCAAGGCCTTAATGATATCAACTCCCGATGTGATCATAACCGACAAGGTACGACAGTATCTTTCCAGAGCACTATTGATCCTTATTTGCTTTACACCCGGCACGATACCCAGAACATACGAAATGGTAGTCTTACCCGCTTTACTCATAAAGAAGAAGAAGAGGCCTACGGCCGCTCCCACCAAAACAATTGTCACCATCAGCCAGTTTTCTGTTATAAAGATGTTTAAATCCATTAATGTGGCCATGATTCCACTGGGAGCTCCTCCAAAACTTTCAGCCAGTTTTGGCAGGATAAAGAACATAACGACAATCACCATGATAATACCAAATACCAAAATAAACATAGGATAGGTGGTGGCTGATTTCACTTCGTCTTTGAGCTTTTTTTGGGATTCGTAAAACTGGGCAACCTTGTTCAGTGTGTTTTCCAATGAACCACTATTTTCTCCGGCATCTACAAGATTGACAAAGATGTCGTCAAAACCCCTTTCGCTTCTTAGGGCTTCGGAAAAACTCATTCCCGATTCAATATTGATGAGCAATGATGAGATGATCTTTCTGAATCTGGAGGAAAACACCTCCTGTTCAGATAAAACCTCAAGAGCAGCAGCAAGGTTCACTCCGGAATTAAGCATGATAGAAAGTTGCCTGGAAAATGTCATGAGATCCATCAGTTTTAAAGGAAAAAACGAAAAAGCTCCTTTTTTATCCTTGATCTCATCAATAGAAAGAACAACCAACCCCTGTTTGCTTAATGAATTGACTGCACTGGATTCACTTGTAGAATTGATCACACCGTTGGCACGTGATCCGTTCATATCAGTCGCTTTGTAAGTATATGTAGCCATTTTTCACTCCTAATCTGAAACGACTTTTATCCCTCTCTTCTGTAATTCTTGAATCCCCCTGGGATCGTTGATCCTGATTAATGCCCTTGCAGCAAAATCCAAAACCATTTGTTCCTCAGTCTGACCGGTTGAAGGATTTGTTGCCCGCAGAGTGGTTCTATCATCCAAGAGATTGATCAGCGGGTAAACCGCTCTGACATCTTTGATTCTTCCCAAGGAGTAAGCTGCCATAGCCCTTATCATAGGATTTTCATCCTTTAGGCTTGTGAGTATATAAACAACGGCCTTTGAATCCTGGAGTTCTCCCAGTGATACAAGCGCCTGTGTCCTGACATTTTCATTACTGTCCCGCAACATGGAGATAAGAAAATCAGTGTTTTCCGGAGATTTGATCTTTCCCAAAGCATTTGCCACTAACGCTCTTATAGCCGGGTCTGAATCGGACACGAATTTGTAGAATGTTTCCAATGTTCTTTCACTTTGTATGAGCAAAAGTGTTTTTAAAATGTCCAATGTAAGTTGTTTATCATATGTGGTTTGCAGGGAAATCTGTAGTGGTTCTATCGCCCTTTCTCCAATGTGTGAGAGCATTTGTTTGGCTTCTTCTCTATTTTCGGGAATCGACAGGAGTTTTGATAAATATGATGCCACTTCCACCATCCCGGCAGGTGATTGAATATCAATCATAATTCTGGCAATTCTGGTTCCTTCATCGAAGTTGTTGAGTATTGCGGCAAGTTTTAATTTCAAGATCAATTTTTCCACTGCCGGTGTCCCGATATTTACTAACGCCCCATCTATTCTTGGATCATTTTCATGACTCAACATCCAGCAAATTCTGTCTGCTGCCCTTGAACTTTTTATCTGTCCCAAGGCCCACACAGCGGTCATTCGAAGTTCCTCATTATCATGGTTCAAATATCTCAAAAGCAATTCTTCTGAATCGGGAGCCCCTATGTTTCCGATGGCTTCCAAAGCCAGGGTTTTTTCCTGTAGGCTGCCGTTTTCAAGAACTTCCTTCCACTGTTCGTATGCGATACCCTCGTATTCCAAGCCGAATATGAGTGTTGTAAAGAATGATGCAATCATTATCCAAATCATAACCCTTTTCATACCACACGCCCCCCGGTGTATTTTGGTCATTCCCAAGGAATTGACCTTTAGGTTTTACCTTCGGTAAAACTTATGGCTTTTTTTCTCGATACTGAAACAGGAAATTACCCCTAGAGTTTTTATTGTTTATATTGTATTATACATTAAATCTTATATTTAATATATCACCATCTTGAACTATATGTTCTTTTCCCACTACTTTTACGAGCCCGTGTTCCTTTAATGCTTTCTCAGAGCCCTTTTCAACGAGGTCGTCGTAGTGCATGATTTCTGCACGAATGAATCCCCTTTCGAGGTCGGAATGAATCTTCCCGGCTGCTGATTTTGCATTGGTTCCTTCTTTTATGGTCCAGGCCTTAACCTCATCTTCACCTACCGTAAAAAATGAAATGAGCCCTACATATTCATATACAACCTGTGTCAGGACATCCAGACCGCTTTGAGTTATTCCCATCTCGTCCATGAATACTTTTCTTTCATCCGGTTCAAGTTCAGTGAGCTCTTGTTCAAATTTACCACAAATCTCCGTTAAAACAAAATCGAAATCGTTGCAGATTTGTTTTGTTTTAATGATTTCAGGTGTTTCTTTCTTATAAGAATCCTCATCGGAATTAAAACAAATGATGGAAGGTTTTAGACTGAATAGAGAAAGAGAAGATATTAGCTTCTTATCGTCTGCTGAGTAGTCTTCTCCTTGAGGCCACTTTTCCTTTTCCAGGATTTCATACAACCCCTTCAAGATTTCCAGTTCTTTCTCCTCTTCCTTTTCAAGTTTTCTTTTTGATGTTTCCAGGTTTTGCTTTCTATTTTCAACCAATTCCAGGTCTCTGAGAATGATCTCGGTTTTAATTTCTTCGAACTGTTCCAAAGGAGCTTTCGGAACCTGAGAAAAGTTTCCGATGGTCCAGAGCAAGGCATCACATTTTTGAATCATGCCAAATACACGATTTCGCTCCTTGGAACCGGCTTCAATATCCAATCCATTGGTATCGGTAAATTCAAGGATGGCGTAAGTGGTCTTTTTCGGATTGTACATCTCACTTAGTTTTTTTACCCTTGGGTCTTTGACTTCAACGATCTTGGTCTCGCCGGGTTTAGTTCCCATATCGGTGTTCCCGGTTAAAAGGTTGAAGATAGTTGTCTTTCCCACAAACGGTGTTCCTATGATTCCTATTTTCATTTATTCATTCTCCAATCTGTCTTTTTTAGTTGTTGCTATGAAACTGGCCACCTGACTGGGAATGGTTCCCGGTCCAAATCCAATATCATAACCTAATTCCAATGCCAATTCATGACTGATTCTCGGACCACCTACAGCCGCTATAAGTTGCTGGCGTATTCCCTCTGCCTCCATTAAATCCATCAGCCTGGTCAGGTTTTTGATGTGTATGTTTTTTTGTGTGACAATTTGGGAAACGAGCAGGGCATCCGCATTGACTTCTTTGCATTTTTTGATTAAATCTTCGCACAATACCTGACTTCCCAAGTTATAGACTTCGAAATTATGATACCGTTCCAATCCATAATCTCCATGATAACCCTTCATGTTTAAGATGGCATCCAAACCAACCGTGTGCGCATCGCTTTCGATTGTAGCTCCTACAACAACCAATTTTCTGCTAAAATTTTCTTCTATGTATTGATCGACCTGTTCTCGATCCATATGATCGAATTTGGCCTCTACAACTTGAATATCATCAATGTTGATTCCGGTAAGGGTATGGCCGTAAATCACAAAAAAGGTAAAATCTCCACCCAAATCCTGCATGGAAACCACTTCAGCCTTTTCAAAACCCATCTTTTTTACCAACCGTTTTGCAGCCTCTTTTGCCAGAGCACCCGACTTCAAAGGCAAGGTGAAGGAAAGCTGAATCGCCCCATCATCTGTCGTATCTCCGTATGGGAGAACCATCATCATTGCCCACCTCCCCCGAATACATCTGAGTTAATATTCAACAATCGTTTAAAAGCCCCTTCAAAGGGATTATAGTATTTCGGTGATTTTCTGATCACGCCGTCCAGTCCCTTGCCACCTGTTTGAGTCCGCTTGATGTCGGCAAAGTTCGCCTCTTCGATGGACTGCATCAGTCCAACTTCCCTGGTATGCTCCAAAAGTTCGATAGCTTCTTCAAGGACCTTGTGTGCCCGTTTGGAGATGAAGGAGTTATCAGAAATATCGATCTCTTTCCCCAAAGAAAAGGCGTTGTTAAAGATGTAATCCGCATTGGTCAGCGCCAGATACCTGTCCTGCATATATGGGGTGTGAATGGCCTCTGTGAGCATTCCCAGGAGCTGAATGTCTTGACCTGTAAGCACCGACACGAAATTAAACATGGTGTTCATTGCATACCCTTTGAAAATGTCTCCCGTCATGTGTTTGGTAGGAGGCATGTATTTAAGTGTAGCATCCGGGAAAAGCTCGCGTGTTAATAACGCATGAGCAATTTCATAAAGCAACCCGTCTTTGATATCCGGATTGATCTCAAAGGCATGTCCCAAACCCATATACTTTGGCTCCATTCCGGCCTTTAAGGCAAATGCCTCGTTGATCAGCTGGGAAGCCGTTACCGCGTAGGCCTTTTCGATGGCATCAGAGGTGGTTAAATAATTATCTTCACCGGTATTGATGGTGATGTGTGAAGCGGCACAGATAAGCCTCGAAAAATACTGGTCAATGATGGTCCGCTTCATATTGATGTCTCTGAAAAGTATCCCATACATGGAATCATTAAGGAGGAAATCCAATCCTTCCCAAGCACCCATCATGGCGATTTCCGGCATACACAAACCCGATGCGTAATTAACAAGTCTGATGTATCGCTTTTGCTCTGCCCCCACTTCATCCAATGCTGCTCTCATGATCCTAAAATTTTCCTGTGTTGCGTAAGTGCCTCCAAAACCTTCAGTTGTCGCTCCTTCCGGAACGTAGTCCAAAAGACTTTGTGCCGTTGAACGAATGACCGCTATGATGTCCGCACCCTGCCTTGCAGCTGCCTGTGCCTGAATCACATCTTCATAGATGTTTCCGGTGGCAACGATGACGTATTTATAAGGTCTAACAGGATCGGACCAGGTTTCATAAAGTAGTGTATCTCTTTTATCTCTCATTTGAATTATATAATCCATGGCATTTTGGGTCAAGTTCCTTGAAAGTGTATTGATCTTTTCATAGTCTTCCATTGGAATTGATGTTAAATCAAAATCTTCTTCAGCCACCATTTTCGCTATCTCTTCGGGTTCCTTGTCGAAATGGATACAGGCGTTAAGTACGTAAATGGAAGCACCTGTTTCCAGAGCACCCTTTTTTTCGAGCTGCTTGACAATAATGTTCACATAAGGTGTCTCATCTATATCAGCCCCGGTGATCCCAAACAACCGTAAAACCGTTCTCTCAATACTGGTGGTTGTGTTTTGATTAATCAAGCCCATGAGATTCTCCACTATATCCCCGGAGATTTCCTTTGCCCTGTTTACAGGATCACTTTTCAGTCTCAGTTTCAATTTTTCCAATTTCATTCCCCCGTTTATTAAAATAATCTGTTGATTTCGTTTATATCGTATTCTATTCCCAACAACTGATAAGCATTTTCAGTGACCTGACGCCCTCTGGATCCTCTTGTTAAAAACCCTTTTTGTATCAGATAGGGTTCGTAGACTTCACTGATCGTGTCAGGCTCTACTCCCACAGCTGCAGCTATGGCCTTTACTCCGGCAGGCCCACCCCTGTAATGCCGGATGATGGTCTTCAGGATTTTTCTGTCCATGGAATCCAACCCATGATCGTCTATCTCAAGGGCTTTAAGAGCCTGCAAGGCATCAGATTCCTCTATCTTTTCATGGCGGTTGACTGTCGCAAAATCCCTGATCCTCTTGAGTAGCCTGTTGGCAACTCGAGGTGTTCCCCTGGATCTCATGGCTGCCATTGTTGTGGCACTTTCATCGATACCGATATCCAGTATACCGGCCGAACGGTTGATGATGCTTTCCAATTCCTCATTTTCGTAGTAGTTCAGTTCCAGTTGAATACCAAACCGGTTTCTCAATGGCGAGGTCAGCAATCCACTTCTGGTTGTGGCCCCGATAAGCGTAAACCGGTTCAAATCTATTCGGATTGATCTGGCACTTGGACCTTTGCCTATCATGATATCCAGTGAAAAATCCTCCATAGCTGAGTATAAAACTTCTTCAACTACTCTGCTGAGTCTGTGTATTTCATCGATAAACAGGACGTCCCCCCGCTCCAGATTGGTCAATATCGCCGCCAGATCTCCCTGTTTCTCGATAACCGGACCGCTGGTAGTGTGTATCTGAAACCCCATTTCATTGGCAATGACGTTTGCAAGGGTCGTCTTTCCAAGTCCCGGAGGCCCTGCCAAAAGGACGTGGTCAAGGGGTTCATGCCTTATCTTTGCCGCTTCTATTGTGATGGCCAACCTTTCTTTGATCTTCTTCTGGCCGATATACTCTGAAAGTGTCTTAGGACGTAAGGCGTAAAAGCTGCTGTCCTCTTCCTTTTCCTCTGTTGTTATGATCCTGCTTTCTTCAAGATTGTCTAGGATGTCTTTTTCCATTTCTGTTTCATCACCTCAAAATGAGTTCCTTCATTAAAACTTTTGAGTACCTTATTGGAGTATTTCCCTCTTTATGTCATTTTTCTCAAATATGTTTTGAACGAGTATTCATTTATTTCTACTGACTGACACATCGTCGCCCCACTGCGATGTTAAAGAGAACACGTTACATTCTCAGTTTTAACAATCTCCAGTTGCCGTTCATGTCTTTCCTGTAATCGGCTACTTTGTCTTTAAACAATTCTTCAAGGGCTTTCTTTTGATTAAAGCCCGTTTCAAGATAAAGCGTCTTGCCTTTTAATACATCTGTTGCCTCTGCGATTTTTTGATAAAATGCCATTCCATCATTTTCAGCAAATAAAGCCCCATGTGGCTCGTATTTAATTACACTGGCATCCATCTGAGCCATATCATGTCTGGATATGTACGGGGGGTTAGAACAGATGATATCAATCTTGGCAAGGATCTCCTTCAACGGTTCCAGAAAATCCCCTTTGTAAAAGTCTATCCTGTCAGCAACCGAATTCTTTAGAGCATTTTCTTTTGCTACGTTAATACAGGCTTGTTGGGTGTCTGTTGCAATAATTTTGGCATCAGTTATGAGTTTTGCAAGGGTTATGGCGATAATCCCGCTACCCGTTCCAATGTCGGCTATTGTCAAACCCGTCTTTTCCCTGTTTTCTTTTACAACCCATTCAACCAGTTCTTCCGTTTCCTGCCGCGGTATCAAGACATCTTTGGTTACTAGAAATTCATAGGAATAAAAACGTTCAACCCCGGTAATGTAAGCAACCGGTTCTCCTTCAACCACCCGATTCAGCAATTTCTTAAAAGCTGACAATTCCAGAGATTCAAGTTCTCTTTTCCAGTTGATGTACAAATGCGTCTTATCCATATCCAAAGTCATTTCCAAAAGCTTTTCAGTGGTGTTTCTGGGGTTATCCACACCTTTTTTTTCCAAATACCCCTGAGTCCAGTTTATTACCTTGCCAACTGTCCAGTTGTCTTCTATTTTTCTCACTCCAAATCATGGCTTTTTAGCTGTCTGTACCAATTACTATTTTACCATAAAAAAGCCGATTCTGTAGGGCTTTGTCGTTTCAAAGGCGGCATATTTTCAGTTTTTTTTCTTCCATGAGAAATATCACATCGGCGTTTTGTGATACAAACCTTCTGTCATGACTAACGAAAAACAAACCGCCCGGAAAATCGGCAAGCATCTTTTGAAAGACTTCTAACGTCTCCACATCAAGGTGGTTTGTCGGCTCATCCATCAGAAGGAATTCCGATCGGCTTAATATGGCCTTTACCAACGCTGCTTTCACCAGTTCTCCTCTGCTGAGCTGATTCACTTTTCTTTGCAGGGTTTCCTCTTTTAAACGAGCTGCCTTAAGTGCGGCATGAACCATCTGATGGTCTTCATCCAACTCGTGAAAATTATCAAACAATACTTCCTCGTTAAAAAAAGAAGCGATATTTTGTCTGATATAAGAGTATTTGATGTGCTTATTTTGGTAGACAGACCCACTTAATGGGGAAAGCTCACCTGTGATCAATTTGAATAAGGTGGTCTTGCCACTTCCATTTGAACCGATGAGAGCGATTTTGTCTCGAGTTGTGATTTGAAGATTCAATTCTTCAAAAAGAATCTCATCCGGTGAATAGCCAAAAGTACAGGCCACACAATCGATGAATTTCCTTGTTTCAACAAGGTATGGAGGAATATTGAGTTTAACCGGCTTTTCAACAAAAGGTTTTTTGTCTTTCAAATCTTCTATCAACCTGTTTTTCTGTACAGCATAGGCTTTTGCACTTTTGGCTATCTTTTTGGCCTTAGCGCCAAGGAACCCTCTGTCTGTTGAATAACGCCCGATGATTTTCTTACCCCTCCCACTTTTTTCTTTTTCCGCCTTGTCTGCCCACCCTTTTTTTCTGGTAACGAGATTTTCAAGTTCTCCGATCTTCCTCTGAATCTTCTCACTTTCCTTTTTTGCCGAATGGAATTTCATATCCAGCAACGCTAACATATGTGAATAACCCCCTTCTGACTGCTCGCTGACTCCTCTTTTGATATAAACGGTTCTTGTTGCAATCCTGTCTAAAAATGTTCTGTCATGACTGACAACCAAAAAAGTTTTTCCATTTGAAGTCTTTTCCCTGATAATCTGCTCAAGCATGATTCGCATACTAATATCCAGATGATTTGTAGGTTCATCCATAATAAAAAGATCGGGCTGAGATACCAGAATGCTTATAATTTCCATGATTTTCCGTTGACCCAGTGACAGTTCGTCGATTCTCCTGTCCATGATTTCTTCTGGAAAAGAAAAGGAAGATAACTCCCGATATATTGATGCCTCTATCTCATAACCGCCAAAATGCACAAAGTCATCTAATAGCCTGGCATAATCCATGTCGGATATTTGGCTTTTTTCAGCGATCCTTTTATAAACATCTTTAAGGTTATGAAACTCTTTAAACAGGTAGAACCTTACCTTTTCATCGCTGATTACATCATTCTGGCGTAAATAACCCACCGTTATACCATCCTGCAGAAATATGCCGCCCTTTTCCACTGGTATTTCCCCGATTATTGATTTGATCACTGTGGATTTTCCACTTCCGTTGGGACCCGTTAAAGCCACACATTCACCTTTAGACACACTGAAAGTAATTTGCTTTAGAACTTCGTGAGTTCCGAATGCCTTTCTAAGATTTCTTATCTGCAGCATATTAATCACCCCTCAAAACAAGAAAGGCCCCAGCATCACGCTGAGGCCTTTCCAGAAAAAATATTTTTATTGTATTTTAGTTATTTTTTTGATAACACCGGCTAAAAGATGCTGTTTAAAAGTCTATTCAATTGTCTCTGAGATTAGATTTTTGTACATCTTCTTGCCTCCTGTTTTTTAGCGGTTTATTATATCATAATTTCACTGCAAAAACCATTTTTTGCGATTATTACCCAAAAAACGTCTCCGCTGTTTTTTTGCGGGCGGACACATCGGTCCGCCCCTACGCCTTTAATAATGAGATTTTCAAGCGTTTGTAGGGGCATCCCTTGTGGGTGCCCGAAAATGAGATGATAACTAAAACTTGC
>CAZRYM010000035.1:0-16718 GCA_964604305.1 uncultured Thermotogaceae bacterium
TTCTTTTGTTCCTTCATATCTTCTATTCTCTTTTCATTGTTTTGAAGCTTTTCTGAAATCGCCTTTTTTTCCGTTTCCATTTCCTCTATATGGTTGTTCATGGTAACGACTTGTTGGCTAAGACTTTCGTTTTCACGCACCAGGTCAGTATTGATTTCTTTGTATTCTTCAAAAGCCTGTTCGGTTATTTTGTGATTTTCACTTTCTTTTTCCATCATGGCTTTAAGAGAGTTGATCTGTTCTTCTTTCACAGCAACATCACGTTTTAACTGTTCAATTTCCTGTTGGTTGTGGAGAGATTTTTCTTTATAGGAGCGAATGGTAACATCGATATCGGCATTTTCTTTTTTGAAAGTTTCCAATGCTTCCTGAAGAGAATTAATTTTTAACGTCTTGTCATCCAGCAGGTTCTCTTTTTCATTTAGCAGTTGACTCTGTTTTGAAAGCTCTTCTGTAAGCTTGTTGATCTTTTCGTCCCTGATTTTAAGCTCTTCTTCATGTTTTGAGTGTCTCAATTTAAAGATATCAAAGTTTTTTTGTAAATCCTCAATACTCCTAAGCTTTCTTTTAAGCTGTTCCTGTAATGCCGTTTCCTTATCCTTATATTCGTTCAACTCACGTTGATCAATCTTGAGTTGTTCTTGTATCCGCTCAATTCTGTCTACCTTTTGCCTGTTTTCTTCCTTTATTCTAAGCAGTTCATTTTCATGATCTTTCATTTTTTGGTTAAGGTTTGAAACAGATTCTTCCAACTTCTTTTTGCAGGCTTGAAGTTCCTGATTCTTCAACTTCACTCCCTCATTTTCCATCTTTAACAGGTTTAGTGATTTGACATGGCTTATAAAACGCTGTGCCGGCGATTCATCTTTTTTTGTGTAGAATGGGTTAAACTCAATCCTGTTTTCGTACAACAAACAAGGATGCTCGGTCATGATCATGTGAAGGACACGTTTATCGAGTTTTGACAAATTGTATTCAAAAATAAAGCGATTCGTCGTCATGGCAAGTTGATCCTGAAGGTTGATGAAAAAGTCCATAAAACGTCCTTCAAGAAAAAGCTGCATGAGCACGTTTGTAACCTCCAGCATGATGGTCAATCCTGACAACCCTTCATCTGATGCCTTTTCTCCTTCAGTTTGTTGCAACTCCAAAAGTGTGCGCGGTGTAAAACCGTTTCTTCTCAGGGAAATATCAGTAGCAGTCCAAGCTTTTAAAAAGCGAGCGTGTTTATCTGGATTGTAATTGTCAATACAATTTTTTATCCATTCAACATCAACACCGTTTCTAATATAGACAACCCGTCTGTTCTTGTCTATCTCCCTTTCCAAGAAAGGGCATACGATATCTTTAAGCCTGTTCTCATCAGAAAAGAACATTGCAAGATGACTCCCAACAGGAATCTCCGGAAGCCCGCCGTATTCAATATTTTCATTTGCTTTCCCATTACTTTCCATTCATATCACCTGCTTATTCAGCTTTATTGATAAAGCCTTCCAAGAAACATTGATACCTGTTCACCAAACAAAAGCGCCAAATATATTCCAATAGCCAAAAAGGGGCCGAACGGCACTTTTGTTTTCATAGAACTCTTTGTGATAATAGCGTAAAAGATCCCCAGTAAACTGGCTAGAAAAATCGAAAAAACTGCACTAAATGGACCTAAAGCCAAGGATGCAGCACTCATTAGAATGACATCCCCCATTCCTATACCTTTTTTTGAGAGTAAATACATCAACATCATGACACCAAGGACAACCAAGGCCGTGATAATATCTCTCAACCATGTTCCTCTGGACCACACCATAAAAACGCCACCTATTAAGACGAATAGACTATTCCAGTCGGAAATGGTCAAGGTATCCAAATCTGTAAAAAAGACAACGATTAAAGAAGCTCCGATTATACAAGATCCTGCCAATGATAGAATATCACCAAAAAAAAGAAAATTGACCACAAAAACCAGAGCAGTTAGTATTTCTACTAAAGGATAACGTATGGCTATTTTTGTACCGCAATCACGGCATCTTCCTCTCAGGATAAAAAAACTGAGAATCGGTATATTATCATGCCATCTGATTGTTTTTCCACACTCATGACAAAAAGACCTTTTCGGATTAATAATGGACTTGGATTCATCCTGATACCTGAATATTATAACATTTAAAAAGCTTCCCGTTACAGCACCTAAAATAAAACAAAAAAACACACCGAGAAACACCAAACCAAATCACCTCAGAATTAAAGTCTTGGCATAACAAACTCTTGAGTTTTCTTACCTGTATCGTCAATAACTTCAATCTTGACTGGGAATAACTCTTCTCCGGATATCATCAATTTATATTCGAAAGACCGGGCAATGCCAACACGATAATCAGGAATGCTGATATTAACTTCTCTTGTTGCCAAGACATAATTACCTGCAACCTGGATGCTGGTTAAAGAAACATCATCATAAGCGATGCCGGTAATCAAGATATGGTCCCCCATGATTTTTGATTGAAGGTTTGTCAGCCCGGGAGATAAAATATCAGGTGGTGCCACTTGGACTTCTCTTGAAAGGACTAACGCATCCTGCTCATCAATCAGAGCCCTGTAATATCTACCGGTTTCTTCCAAAGTTGTAATTGTATCACCCATCATCAGAATATCAATAATTTCACCTTTTGAATTGGTAACCTTTACACCCTCTTTATTTGCATACATGATCCTGGCCCCGTTTATCGCAAATCTGCTGGCTACTGAATTGTTGAACCAATCAAATACCCTGACTTCAAAAATGTTTTCTCCCCGGTTGATGGGAAGTTGAAGTTGCACTTCATCGTACTGTTTTTTTATAGGATAACTTACATTGTTAACGAGCATTTTTTCCACTTCGAAATTATCTCTAACTCCGATTGTCATATTGTAAACATCGGAATAGACTCTGTTTGGAATCTGGGGCATCAATATTTCCGGAGGCACCCGTTCAGTCCTAACAATTGTTAAAGAAGCGACGCTGGAGATATTTTCCATGTTTGTTGCATTTACACTTATACGATTACTTCCAAACTGTAACCTTTGACTTTGTGTTGATTCAAATTGCTTCACCGGTTGGGAGATGTCGATGGTTTGGTTGTTTATCACAATCTCGTTAACACCAATGACATCGTTAATCTCCACATCGTAGATGATTTGTTCCACATCTGCACCAATTCCGGATTTGGTTTGAGTCCAACCATTGTCAGGGTAGATCATTTCGATGTTGATATCCGGTGCATAGGGAGTCAGGATGAGTTTGTCTTTAGGTACGCTATGCAACTCCCCCACATCGTCTTTTATGATAAAAGCGCCATCTCTAATCGATTCAAGCAGAACAACTGAATTTTTTTTCAGATTATCATAATCCTCTTTCATATAAAATCTGAATCCTATAAATTGCACTTCAAATTGCTCTCGCGATTCGTTGCCATAATTATCCAGTGCTCTTAGATCTAAAAGGGAACTATCTCTTTCCCAAATGTCAAAAGTCAGCGTCAGTTCGATTTCCTGGGAATCAAAATCATACGTGTTAAGGGAATCTTCAACAGTTCTCACTTTTGAGTCATCGTAGATTTCAAAGGTTAAGTGGGTATCCCTGGGATCAATTTGCAGGTTTTTGGCTTTTATTTCCGGTCCGAAAATATCCCCTATAGGCAGGTAATCGCCTTTCGTCAGAAAATCCTTGTATTTATCAAATGTATAGTCTTTACCGTTGTCACTGATGTAAAAATCGTTTCTATTGAGGGCATTTATACTCGAAATGTATTTACCCAAGGGCATATAGCTGATCCATTCACCGTTTTTTGCCATGATTAAAGTAGCGATGAGATTCAAACTGGCATCATCCCATATTTTTATTGTACCGTCATTGGATGAGGTATAGATATGTTTGGATTTTTCGGAATGAACGATTGAGCGGATTGATGCGTTATGTGCGTTTTCCACTCGTCTTAATTCTTTGGCCGTCTCCATATTCCAAAGGCTTAGGTCACCGCTTGCTTCTCCAATAACCACTTCTTCGTTATTGACAAATTCTGTCACCCAGACTTCACTCGGGAATTCCTGAGATTCACGGAGCATGTATCCTCTGGGAATTGCCCACACCATAATCTTTTTATCTGTTGAACCTGAAATCAAATACCTCCCGTTGGGTGAGAATGAAAGGGAGGTTACCCAGCCGGAATGGGCATCCAAATAGTTTTCAATTTCACCGTTTGAGAGATTCCAAAGTATTATGGAATTGTCTGAGGATCCCGTTGCCAGGTATTCTCCATTAGGAGAAAATCTGGCACTGTTAACAGTTCTTCTATGTCTGGTGTATATATTTTCAAGTATTTTTGTGTCAATGTTCCACCTGCGTAGTTTACCGTCTGCATTTGCAGTGTAAACGTATAAGTCTTCATCAGAAAAAAGGATATCCCAAATGGTGTTCCCTTCGCGAATGAATTCACCGTGTTTTCTGTGAGGATCAAGTTCCCAGATTTCCATTGTGCCGTCTTTATGACCTGAAGCAAGCAACTTTCCATTATCGGAAAGTGCAACAGATGAAACCGGTGCGGTCACTTCAAGATCAAAAATGATGTGCTGTAATTCGCCGGTTGCTATATTCCAGATTACTATTTTCCCGTTGGAATACCCTGCGTAAAGTCTGTTTTTACTGTCATCCAGTGCGAAAGCGTTCGGAATCACCAGCGAATCAATAGTTGCAAGGATTTTTGGTACTGACAAGGAAAGCGTTGGAAATGTAAGAAAACTGATCATTATTAAAATGAATAATAATTTTTTCATTTTCCCCCAACCTTTTTATTTAAAGACATAACGATAATCTCCTAGATTTATCCTTACATTATCTTCAGCTATATCCATACTACCATTAAAGAATTCAGAATAGTCCTTCCGATATTTAATCTGGTTTTGAGTCGTATATACACCGTTTGAAATCTTATTTATGATGTTCAGACAATATCCTCCATTTCCGCTATTTGCCAAATCTTTTTGATTAAAACAGCTTCTTGTAAATCGTGTAATGATATTGCCTTTTTTTTGAGTCTGAAAATCGTAAATCAGATATTTCATTTCCTCTTCTGTGTATTCCCAAAACCCGATGCAAAATTTGTCTTTGCCATTTGTTGCAACACTTATTTTTGATCTTCGCCTAACGAAAATATCATTTTCAAACAACATTCTTAACTGATTAAAGTTTGACTTTTCGTCAAGCTCAAATATCAAATCGGAAAATTCTAAACTGCATGTCCCCAAAAAACCAACCAAAAAACATAATGCCACCATCATCACAATAATTGATAGGAGGCATTCTACCAGCATGAATCATGCCTCTTGTAATTTATCTTTAATGTCTTCCGCTTTCAGGAAGTCAAGCAGCTCTTGAATCTCCCCCTCCAAATAGGTATTTAACTGATAAGTTGTAAAGCCTACCCTGTGATCGGTAATCCTGCTTTGGGGATAATTATAGGTCCTTATCTTTTCACTTCTGTCACCGGTTCCAATCAGTGATAACCTCTTAGAGGACATGGAGCCTTCCTGCTTCTTTCGTTCCTTTTCGTATAATTTTGATTTCAGAACCCCCATTGCCTGTTCTTTATTCTGATGTTGTGAGCGTTCATTCTGGCATATGACTACGATCCCTGTAGGTATATGGGTAATTCTAACTGCAGACTCCGTTCTGTTAACGTGCTGGCCCCCCGCACCTGAAGCCCTGTAAACATCAATCCTCAAATCTTCCGGATTGATATTCACCTTAATATTCCTGGTAATCTCAGGTAGTACGACAACGGATGCTGAAGAAGTATGGATTCTGCCACCGGCCTCAGTTGAAGGAACACGTTGAACCCGGTGAACCCCGCCTTCATACTTTAGCGTTCCATAAGCCCCGGATCCCTTAATCTTAAATATGACTTCCTTAAAGCCTCCCAAAGCGGTGGGAGCCTCTTCGATAATCTCAGTTTTCCAGTTCTTTATGTCTGCATACCTGGAGTACATCCTAAACAGATCACCTGCAAAAAGGGCAGCTTCATCACCACCGGTTCCCGCTCTTATTTCCAGGATGGCGTTATTTTCATCCACCGGGTCAGGTGGAACCAAAAGGGTTATTAGGGTGTTCTCCATTCTTTCCAGCTTTTTTTTCAATATGGGCAGTTCATTCTCAGCCATGGATCGAAGTTCTTCATCATCAGAATGTTCGTACTCTTCATACTCCTCAATCTCATCGACTATTTCCAAATATTGATTGTACTGCTCCTTAAAATGAGCCAGATGAGCCCTCTCCTTAACCAGTTCCTGATAGGTATCCATATCCTTCAAAACCTCAGGATCCGATAGCTTGGCGTTCACCTCTTCAAGTCTCTTCATTCTTAACTCTATTTGATGTTTCTCAATCAATTCCTTCACCTCTGGTCTATCTGACGGTTAGCAATGTTCCTTCGCCTGGTCGCAATGGAACATGGACATATCCATCTTCAACTTCTATATATGATATCTTATCTTCAAATGATTCCAACTTTCTCTTCACTCTATGGTAGTGTGTTAATTCAATAGAATTGATATCCACTGTTATCCAATGATCCCTTACCCTGTCTGTGTTTGCCAAGACGATTAGAGCTGCATCCTCCACAGGGTTTTTGTATACCCGCCCGAATATCATTTCCGAATCTGTCAGTACTCCCTTTAACTCTCTCTCTTCAAAGAGAAATTCAGAATAACGGTTTTTTAAACCACACATCTTTTTCATGAACCGATAAAAGTCATAATTTACGTTATTCCAGTCTCCTCCCAAATTGAAAACGGAACGAATACAGGGAATACAATCTGCTCGAAAAAAGGAGGTAAAAACCGTCAACTTTAAAAAATCTACTGAATTTTGGACTTTGAAAAGCGGATCTTCAAATCCGAACATCAAAGGAATATGACCTGAACTATTCTTGAGGCTGAAAAAGGAGCCGTTTTCATCCTTTTTAGAACCTTGCATTTGTGTATGTACATCCTGATATAAAGCCTGAAATCCCAGTTTTTTGATGCTTTTGTGGCTGACTTTACCGAGGGCGGAAAACACAAAAGTAAAAAGTGGGTTGAACTTCTTAATACGACCGATGATCTTGGATAAAGGGGTTAATTGAACCTCAGTATCCAATTCTAAAACCACTCCATCAAGAGAATATATCTCGCTTAAAAAAAGAAGTTTTTTTTCAAGAAAATCCCAAAAATTCGTATACTTCATGTTCGTAAGATCCAATTTGGTCAATATTTTAAGTTTTAAAAGACGAGCTGCTTCAATAAACGATTCATACTGATCGTTGGGAGTGATTCCCTGAATGAGTTCATCACTTAAATCAAACAAATTATCCAGTTCATCTGATACGTACAACGTATCATAACCCATATCCTTTATCAAAGGCAACAATGAAATCGCCTTTAAAAAGGACCCTTTTTCAGGAAAATCAAAGGTGTTTCTGTTATCACTCACCCAAAATCCCTTATGATTGTAATGTAAATCCTTCTTCAGATTCATCTTGAAAACAGTTGCCTTTTTAATCCATCGGCTTCCTGCGAGTTCCTTCTCTTCTTTTAGTTTTAAGTCAAAGATTCTTTTAATTGAACCTGCATAGTATTCAAAAGGGTTCACAAAAATCCGCTTACCGTCTGCAATTGCACGTTGCTTCAGACCATCAAAACCAAAAAATTTCGGGATACAATAATTCAACGTACCACTTTCAATATGTTTACTTAATTCTCTTTCTATGTCAAATAGCAATCATCATCATCCTTTATAGTGCATCTATATATACCCAAAGGCATTTTAAATAGAGTGATTCCGGGATCTGAATCATCCAGGGATGATCGGACGCCTGAAGACCAATATCGATTACATGTCCATAAAAACCGTATGCCTCACAACCTCTTCTCAGGGATTCTTCAAGTTCGCTTATCCCGATATGATAAGCGCAGCTGCATAGCCCCATTATACCCGGTGGCTCAAGAAATTCAAGCCCTTTTTTCACTAATTCGGTGAATTTTCGTTTACCAAAATGCCTTTCCCTCTTGTCTTTAACCAGAGATGGGGGGTCAAGAATAATTAACCTGTAATCTTTTTTTAAGGCTGACAGGACAAAGATATCTTCACATATAAAGGAGCATTTATCCTCTAATCCGTTTAACTTTGCATTTTCAAAGGCTACTTCGATATCTTCCGAAGATTTGTCAACACCCAAGGTGTACATGCCGGCCTTTGCCATATTAAAAGAAAACGATCCTGTAAACGAGAAAAGATCCAATCCCTTCTGGCCTTGTAAGTCATACCGTTCAACCAGTTTGCTTACAAAAGTTCTATTATCACGCTGATCCATAAAAAAACCGGTTTTCTGCCCCTTGGGGATAGAAATCTTATAACGAATTCCATGTTCCTCTATGAGTTGTTCATCTGAAACCTCGCCTCTTAACAAACCGCTATGTCTTTCCAATGACTCTTCCGGGGAGGATTCAAAATCACTGCGCTCATAAACTCCTCTGACATCGTTAAAAAGTTTGTAAAGAGATTCTGTGATCAGGTTTTTATAATCACTCCAAAAGGGATGCCTGATCTGCAGGACAAACACATCATCATATTTGTCAATAATTAAACCGGGAAGGAAATCTGCTTCAGCGTTAATCAAACGGAAACAACCCGATTTCAGCAAATGTTTTCTTCCATTGAGAGCCCTTTTAAAAATATACGAAAAAAAGTCGTCATTAATCTCAACAGGAGATTTTGAAAGAAGTCTGAAAGGTTTGTTGGAATGCCTGTTGAATATACCCACTCCAATGAATTCGTCTTCAACCGAAAACAAATTGGCGAGCCCGATATCACCTTCACCTATCACATCGACAATCTCGTCTTTGAACAGATTCGGATATAGATTTTTAATCTTTCTTTCCTTGCCCCTCTTCGCCTTTATTACAAACATTACAATTCTTCCACAATGATCCTTACCAGAGATTCAAACTTCTGCTTCACCCGGTTAGCTGTATCCATGACCTCTTGATGGGACAGCTTTTGATCCAGAACTCCGGCAGCCATATTGGTCACGCAGGAAACACCAAAGATTTTTAAACCGCAATGTCTTGCAGCGATGATCTCCGGAACCGTGGACATTCCCACCAGATCCCCACCAAGAGAACGAAATGCCCTTATTTCAGCAGGTGTCTCGTAATTAGGACCCAGACAATAAACATAAACACCGGTCTTTAACTCTTTACCCTTATCCCTTTCGCGCGCTTCAACCTTTTTAAACCAATCCTCATCCAGAACAGAAGACATATCCGGAAAACGAGGGCCTACTTGTTCATCATTGGGTCCAATGAGCGGATTACGGAAAGCCATGTTGATGATATCATTAATGACAATTAAATCCCCAGGTTGTACCTCCAGGTTAATCCCCCCGGCAGCGTTGGTCAAAACAAGCCCCTCAACCCCCAAAGATTTCATGAAATATACCGGATAAACCGTATCGGGAACATCGTAGCCCTCATAAGCATGAAAGCGCCCCTGCATGGCCACCACGTCGATACCTTGAAACTTCCCAAACACCAACTGCCCCGCATGTCCGATGGCTGTAGAGGAAAGAAAATGAGGAATATCATCATAAGAAATGGCTACCCTGTCATCAAAATAGTCCGCCAAATACCCAAGCCCGGATCCCAGGATAAGCCCTGCCTTCGGTTTGGGAACATAACCCAGTCTATCTTCAATAACCGTTAGTGACTCCTTAAGTTTTACTGATAAAGGCATCTATATCACTCCTGTCTGTTGACTTTTTTCCTTTAAAGTATACCATAAAAGAGTTGAGTGAAAGTGTGACTATCATCGGGAATTTTTTATCATTAGTTCTCACTTTTCTTAAGAACTGTAAAAGGCTTTATATGCTAACTGACCAGGCGTAAAAAAAACACTGCACATCATGAGTATGATATATACGTAATTAATGTTAAGAGAATACAAACTATGTTATGTAAAAAAAGTTAATATCACATATTGAAAAATAAGCTTAAAGTGGTTTTTCTGAAATATTTGTAATGTGGTTCTTATAAGAAAGTTTAAGTTTTTTATCAGAAATGATATAATGTTAAAGACTATATTAATGAGGAGGTTTTTTATGAAGAAGATAACGTTATTGTCTTTATTGATCGCAAGTGTTGCTTTCATTTTCGTTAGCTGTGCAGGCGGTTTAGTTGATGTTGAAATCATTTTCGATCAAAATGATCCAACAGTCGTTAAAGACGGAAGCACACTGGCGCCACATTCAGTGGTGAAATTTGCATGGACAGATACTAACGGCAATCCCGTGGCTTGTGATTTCGTGCTAAAAAAGGACGGATTGATCGTAGAAGAACGAAACGGAGTAACGGAAGTCATCACAACCGTTGAAGAAGAGGGACATTACACCGCCACATTAGTTCCGGCAAATATGTCAGGAGCAAGAGGAGCCAAAACGATTAGGTTTACAGTCAACAGGATGTATGAAGAGCTGTATAACTCGAATCACGGCTTGTTTTTCAAAGAAGATGTGTCACAATTATTTGCTGCATTTAACGCCCAAGGACAGGAAACTGCAGAAATCGCATTTTACAGATTGAATCAGGAAATCATCGAAGGAACAGACGAGGTTATCAACACAAGGGAAAGATTGAATCTTGTGGATTCCAATGATGACGGTTATTTAGATTCCTGGGAAGTTGTTAACGCTGCAGAACAGATTTGGTACGTGTTCCCCACGGGAACCTATGCCAGTCCTTATGGAACAGTTAAACTAAACGCCATACAATACGGCAAAGATAATATCAGACTTGTTCAGGCAATCCTGGATGGTCCCTATACAGGCTATACACTCACATCCACTTGGGCCTTGGTCGGTCTTGAACTAAATCGACCCTATACCAGATATATTGATGGTGGAGCAGCAGGGGCAGATTACGGAAAAATTATCAAATTAAGCGAACGATATGATTCCGATACCATCCCTGAATTCTCACTTTTGGAAGAAACAAACGCCGCAAATAGCAGATCGAACCTTACAGTAGATGTTTGTGCACCACATGTAGCCGATTTCGGATCCATCTACAATGCAAAATACATGCAGGTGGCTGTAGCTTATCCAACAGAATTAACACTTGCCTCAGTAGACTTTGGCAATTTTGTACCCGGCAGCAAAGAGGTTTGTGCCTACAAGGTACTGGAATATGAAACGGAAAACGTTGCCTTGTTGTACAGAGGATTGGTACCCGGCGCAGATGAAGAAGGATTGGTAACCGATTTCTTTGCGAAATTGAATTTTACAACACCTGAAGCAACGGGAGTAGGAGAGGTTGCCTTAACATATTCTGTAGATGATGCAAACAGAGATGCCTACGGACCTCTTTTCAGAAACGATAAAAATGAAAACCTGGATGGATTCGTCATTGATTACGAAGCCATTGAGGTTATTTGGTAAGCGGGGAGGTTGAAGATGATGAAAAAAATATTAATCGTTCTGTTAATAACCGCCTTGTTCAGTATGGTAGCTTTTGCAGGACTTATCGATGAAGCGGAACAAAAAGCCACTGAGATTACAGAAAAACTGGTAGAGACAACGCTCTTATGGACAGCAGGAACCAACCGGGGATTTATTGAACCCTTTGAGGGAAAAGTCGATTCCTTGGAAGAATTTTATGCCAAATTAAACGGTGTCAACGAGATGATTATGAAAATCAAAACAGACATCCATGGATTGGAAGGCTCCAGGATGAGCACTACAGATGATTTGGTCAGCTCTTCATGGGTCGTCATCAAACCGGAAGCAATAGCTGACAGTTCCTTTTACAGATTGGAACCGGTTAGAAACCAGCAATTTTACGGCAGTTGTTGGGCATTTTCCGCAATAGGAGCTTTTGAAAGTGCAAGAGCCGTACAGGTATTAGAAGAACCCGTCAACGGAAACGTGGACAATCTGGTGGATTATTCCGAAAGATGGGCCGGTTATCACAACGTTGAATATATAGATGGAACATTACAGGACAAGGATAAATTATCCGGCGGATGGCCAAGTTATTCACTTTACAATGGTGTGAGATATGGGATGTTGGATGAAGAAGCGGCTCCTTATTCACAAGTATTCATCAGCAACCAGGAAAACATCCCCCTTCCCACAACGGCTTACGGTGCACCCAGAACCCACTCCAGTAAAAGCATCATGATTCCGGAAGCAGGTTGGGGTGGCGGAATTGCTCAAGCGATGGGTTACACATACGACGAATTCATCAACATGATCAAAACAGCCATCAAACAATACGGCTCATTATCTTACAGCTATGTGGTCCCCGGAGATTTTAGCGCCTATAGCCATGGAATCTATTCACCCGTTGTAGGTCCAGCCCCCACTGACGGTGGACACGCTGTAACACTGGTTGGATGGGCTGCTGTTTCCGATTTGGATGACATCATCTTGAATGGTAAAATCGACCCTGAAGCCCAGCCCATACTGGCTGAAGAGATTCAGACTTATACCTATTACGACCCTTACGTTGAAGCAACGAAAACAACGGATCTTTGCTGGATCGTTAAAAACTCCTGGGATTACACCTGGGGAGACGGCGGATATTTTGTTGTTCCGGCTATTTCAGAGGAAGAATACAACAGCGAAGAGGCTTGGTTGATCAGCCAATGGCAGCCGGAATGGAACTGGATGTTCACCCCGATATTTGATGAATACTCAAAACACGTTGGAGACGACTTGGATATCAACCAGGATGGAACGGTGAATACCGAAGACTTTGTTGCCTTGACTCAGATGCTTGGGGCAACCGATACCGGTTTGGGGGACCTGTCTTATCCCAAAGACAGAAAAGTAACGAATGACGATATTGCAACTTGGATTTATTTGTTTAATCAATAAGTAAGGAATAAATAAATAGTAAAAAAGGAGCAGAGATATTATTCTGCTCCTTTTTTATTAACTTTCAAGAACTAAAGATAAATTATTATGATATAATAAATAAGTAAGAAATACCTGTTATTCTGGCAATTAAAAAAGTCTTTTCAACAAAGATGTTATCAATATTTTTAGGAGGTGTATCAATGAAAAGAAATCTTATTTTTCTCGCTTTGATTCTCACTCTTGCAATGTTTTTAGTTTCATGTACATCCGCTGTGAAACCTGAACCAGTGGAAACGCTTCTTTTTGTCATCACAAATTGGAACGCGGGTCCTGCTGTTGAGGGAGCGAAGGTGGATGTCTTTGTAAGTGGAACAGAAAACCTCATCGGAAGTGGAGTAACGGATGAATTTGGTGCAGTGGCCATAGGAATTACAAACTTACCCGAAAATGTGGATGTAAAGGTTGCCAAGCAAGGACATGCAAGGAGTATGGTTCAGGGTTTGAAACCTGAGGCAGCAACAGAAATTCCTTTTGGCATCTTGCTAATGACCGCGCAATTAAACTCAGATCCAACCACAGAAACAGATCCTATCGTAGAAGTTACACTTTATGACATTGTCACCCAGGGAGAAGCAACAAGAGAAGAAATCCCATTGGATCCAACAGAACCCATTACCGGACCCTTTACCGCAAAAGTAGAAGTCACGGCTGACAATCATGTCAATTCTATTTACCAACCCCTTATCGACAGAATAGCCGGTGCGGGACTTGTAACAACCGACAGAGCATATGTGGGAGAAGCTACAGAAGCTGAATTTGACATTGCTCCAACGGGACATAATGGAGAAGTTGCTCTGTATACCCCTGTTTACGACAAAAACAACAACAGAGTATTGAGAGTCGATTATTTAACCATTGAAGGAACAGATCCGGGAGAAGTTACCATGTATCAACCTATGACATTTGCTGATTTCTCAAGCTGGAATTGGTTCGATACTTATTATCTTGAAAACATCTGGACTTATACCCGAAGAAGCGGTATTGCTCTTTATAACGAACCCAGGGGAAAAATAGAAGTTGAGCAAAGCGGAAACACATTACCTTCAAAGTATATTGAACATGCGAAGATCAGAAGTCTGGATTCAGAGAACAGAATAGCACCAGATGGCGCGAATCTCTGGTCTCATTTATATTGGACAGATTGGAGCACTTTGAATTACTATTATGGTTATTTTCCAACTGAACTACCCAATCCGGGTGATATGCCGGATGGATACAATGTTTATTGGTCGCTTGATGGTGACAATTACAAGAAATTTGGTTTTGTAACCGAAGATTTTGTTTCTGTCTTGGCCAATACGATCCTTTATTATGTTGGGCAAGGTTACAATGAAAATCAGATCATGAACCTGTTCCCATTCTACAAAGACCCGTCCATGTTCCTGGAACCAGGTGTAGAAATGCATTATCAGGTGACATCCGTATACGGAACATTGGAATCCGATCCGACCTATCTGGGATCAGTGGTACCACTGGATAGCTTCAACATCGAACTGGAAACACCGGTGCCTGAAGCGGTGAACGTATCCCAGAATCCAACATTCAAATGGAAACCGACAAAGGCATTATCATCCAGTGAAGGTGAAGTGGTATTCAATTACGGATTGTTCATCTACGACTGGATACAAGCTGATAATGGTTTAATCGTTCCAACATATCAAGGTGGGATGATAGAATTTAGCGATAATAGTGCAGAGAGTATAGAAGTCGCATTCTCAGGAAAGAACCTGAACGACTGGGGGTTGAACTGGTCTTGGTATAATCCATACAGTGGAGCTGTGGAACCCTATACAGCAAATTCACTGGAACCTAACAAAACATATGGTTGGGGCATCAACATCGCCTATGCGCTGGTCAAAGATGCAGACAGCAGGGCCTATTCCATCTCAGCAGATTTCAAATACAGAGATACCGGCTGGTATTATGATCCGGTAATGATGGAACCGGACCTCCATGCAGACTTCACCACAGGCGTACAATAAGGGGGTGTGATATATGAAAAAAATAACAACAATCATGACAGTCGTATTATTAATAGCATTAGTGTTTACAAGTTGTTCTAAATTCTCCGGAACGGACATGAATACAATCGTTCCTGAGGAATTCAATACCGAATATATCCAATGCGGAGAATATGAAGTGGTCGCTAACCGGCTGCTTGTTGGATACGAAACAACAGAGGCATTAAACACATTAGCCGGAAAACTAAATGCTGATATTCTCTTTACCATACCCCAGATCAAGGCAGCCGCATTGAATATACCCGGAGATGTGGAAGAGACTATCAACACATTAAGTGTTAAAAGTATTGAAGGCATCAAATATGTAGAACCCAGTTACAAAAGAGAACTCATACAACCAGATGTAGTAGACTTAGAACTAATTGAATCAAGGGCAAGTTATGATCCCTTCTTTGATTACCTTTGGGGAGTCAAAAAAATAAACGCAGAAGAAGCCTGGAACAGAGGCTATACGGGTCGAGATGTAGTGGTAGCTGTTTGTGACGGCGGCTCAGATGCTTCCCATCCGGACCTTTCCGGACAATATGTGGATGGTTATATCGCCCCACTTGACCAAGTGATACCAGCAGGGACATCCGTACCCTATGGATCTCACGGAACTCATGTTACCGGAACGATCGCTGCCTTGAAAGACAACGGAAAAGGTATCGTAGGCGTTGCTCCTGATGCCAAAATCATGCCAATTCCCATATTCTATGGACCCAGTTCCTCATTCATAGGGGACGGTTATGTGGCATTAGCTTGGGCGTGGGCAGTAGACAATGGCGCCAAGTTACTCCAAAACAGTTGGGGTGGACCGGGATACTCACAAACACTTCAAGCCGGTATCAATTACGCTATCGAAAACGGAGCCATCGTTGTTGTTTCCACTGGAAATACCCATATCGTTGAAAACTGGGGATTCCCGAATACAGCCCCCGGTGTTATCGGTGTAGGAGCCAGCACGGTTAACGATTTGTTGACAGAATTCTCTTCCAGAGGAGACAGTGTCAGTGTCGTGGCGCCAGGAGAATCAATCCTGTCAACCATAGGCATGGATGACCCTGCAACCCTTCAGGGTGGAATTCCTTATTCCTATTACAACGGTACATCCATGGCATCGCCTCATGTATCTGGTTTAGCAGCTTTGTTGTATCAGAAGTTCCCGGATGCAACAGCCTATCAAATGAGAAAGCTCATAGAAAACTCAGCTGTAGACATGGATGCGGCAGGTTACGATGAAAACACAGGATACGGAAGAATTGATGCGCTTGCTGCTGTACAACAGGAAACACTTCCTGATGGTGGTGTTGGTGGTAACCTTACAGTGATAATTGTTGACAGTAACCTGTATTATGGGGTGCCTCTTTTTAATGTAACTCTTAAAAGAGAAGGTAAGCCCAGTTATTATGCACAGTCGCAAGGATATATATGTGAATTCAAAGGTATTGATCCCGATACTTATGATATTTATATCAGCGGACCGGATTATGTAGGTTTTGGTGGTAGACTGGAAGAGGAAATCGCTTATACTGAGCAAGATGTGGTTGTTGGTGAAGATACAGAAATTTTATTAAGTTTTAATTCAACCTTTGAAGCAGAATTAGTCATGCCGGATCTTCCCGGAGAATATACTGCAAAAATGATCAGTGTATTCGGCCCTGAATTCCAGGAACAGATCGTGGGACCCGGAGAGGCTGTAACATTCACAAAGCCTGATTCTGTTGAGGATATTATG
>CAZRYM010000035.1:16850-17483 GCA_964604305.1 uncultured Thermotogaceae bacterium
AATTTGGAGATATCGATGATGAAGAAATCAGTTGGATGGAAGCAACACCAGATGTTCCAGCCGGAGATTACTGGTTGAAATTTGATGTCAAACTTTCTACTGAAGAAGATTGGGATTGGGTTTTTGCCTATGTAGACGGACAACAAGTATGGAGTGGATCAGGTATATACGATTGGGACACAGTAACTTTACCTTATGCAGGTGGAGAAGTAGCCTTTGAGTATGTAAAAGACACGAACACAAGTTCAGGTGAAGATACAGCCTGGATTGACAATATTAGGGTTATCCCAATACCTGCAGATTATGATGATTATGTTGTAACTGGAACAGTAACGTTAAACGGACATGAAATACCGGTAGCTCAGAATCTTTACCTGGGAAATTTTGTGGATGAATTCCCACTTGAAACAGTTCCTTGGATATTATTCTGATTTAGAAGCTTAAAAATTCAACAAAAAAACCTCCACTTTATTGGTGGAGGTTTTTTCTATATTTCTTTTGTCTGTTTAGTAGACATATAGAAATATTTTTTGAAAAAAGATATATTAGGAGAATATCTGTATTGATATATCTTCAACGATGACATTTTTAAAATGGTTTCTTATCCCCGGAATACCATCCCATTTTTTTCCA
>CAZRYM010000036.1:0-1272 GCA_964604305.1 uncultured Thermotogaceae bacterium
CAAAGATTTTGTACTACAAAGGTGGCATCGATACATATCCTCAAGTTGTAGATCTTTCGAACATCAAATGGTCTGAGCCCACTGAACAGGTTTTTCTACAGCCGGGAGATGTTATCTACGTGCCTAAAAGTGCATTGGTTGACATTCTAAGGGTAACCGGATTCATAGGAAGTATGATTACATTCTCTTCAAATTCTTTGGATATGTATAATACCATGACGCAAAGTAATTATCAGTTCCCATTTAACTATAGCGATGATTCGGAAAATAACGATCAAACAAACACATCCAATCGAAATCAATGATGATATTTACAGGAAACATTGAGCTGGCTGAAATTCATGGACTAAAGAATCGCTCTATTGACATGCATTCACATCTTCTACCTTCATTTGATGACGGGGCAGGAGATATCAAAGAAACACTGAATATTATTTACGAGATGAAACAAAAAGGTCTGGATGCCTTATTTTGGACGCCTCATTTGAATTTGAGTTCGTTTTCGGATATTACCGATGAGAGTATCATGAAACATTATGAAAAATATGTTGATATTATTCAAGAGGAAACCGGAATTGAGTTGTTTTATGGATCAGAGTTGTTTTGCAGCCCCCCTCTTCCGGACGGACTTGTCCCATTAGGGAAAAGCGATTTTATTTTGGTTGAATTTCCACTGGATTTATTTCCTGTATCTTTGTTTGACTTAATTTACAACATTCAGATAGGCGGTTTCAGAGTGATAATGGCTCATGTGGAAAGATATCATTGGTTATTTCCAAAAAAGAAGAGATTCTTAAAAACAACTATCGACTATTCTTTGGTTGAAGAGTTGAAAAGTAAAGGGGTTTATTTTCAGATTAATTATCAAGTTTTGAAGAACCCCAAGCATTACCCATTTATAAAACCTATCTTAAAGGATAAAAAGGTTGAATTTATCGGATCTGATAAACACCATGCACATGATAAGAGACCCGTAATAGACTTTTCTCAGCTGAGAGATGGGGATTTCTAAGCAGGAGGTATTTTTCTTGGTAGACCAATACAACGTTCAAAATACTAATGAACAAGAGATTGAATTATCTCTTGAAGATTTATTGTTCATGTTGAAGAGAAGATTCTGGTGGGGTTTTTTTACAGTTGTTTTAGTAGTTGCGGCAACTGTTGCATACCTTTTGATAGCTATACCACAGTACACTTCAACTGTAACAATAAAAGTCAATCCTACATCTCAATCATCATCTGTATCAAATATTTTCTCAGGCGGTATTCCTG
>CAZRYM010000036.1:1282-5257 GCA_964604305.1 uncultured Thermotogaceae bacterium
GGAATGGGTGCCAGTCAAGATATCTCGACTGAAATAGAATTAATCAAAAGCAGAACTAACATGGAAATGGTAATTAGACAGTTAAACTTAGTAGATGTTCTTATCGAGGAAGATAGTGAAGCAAGGATAAAATACAATTCTGATCAGTTGGTTCAAATAGCTGTGAACAAACTAGTGAATGGTGATTTTATTTCAGTTTCACCAGTAAAGGATACCCAGATAGTAGAGATTGCGGTTGAGATCTTTTCGCCTGAGTTAGCAAAAAATATTGCCTCAACATTGGCAGAAGTGTACAACAATCAATTAAAAGAATATGCGCAAAGGGAACTTAAAGTAACCAGAGAATTTTTAGAAAAGCAAATTCCCATGGCAGAAAGAGAATTGAATGAGTCTATTTTCGAAATCCGTCAATACAAAGAAAAAACGGGTATATTTAACCTTAGTAATCAGGCACAATATCTTTTGAATATGTTTTCTAAATATGATACTCAAATCGATCAATATGAAATGAGTGTGAAAACAACACGGAATTCAATAGAAGCTTTGAAAGAAAAACTTAAAGAGACTGATGCGGAGTTAATAACTTCAGAAACTATATCTATTAATCCTCTTGTTCAAGAACTCAGGAGTAAGTTGACTAACGCAAAAATCGATTTGGCATCTCTAGAAGAGATGTATCCTTCAACCGATCCCAGGATACTTCAAAAAAAGAAGATTATTCAGGAAACCGAGAAAGAACTTTCTGAAGAAGTAACCCAGATTGTTTCAAGTCAGCAGAAATCAGATAATCCTATATACAGTCAGATAATGGCTGACATTACTAAAAATGAAATATCGTTGCTTTTATCTCAAGCAAACTTGGAAGCTGTCCGTGAAGCAAGAGAGACTTATGAAAAGCGTTTGTGGGAGCTGCCTAAAATAGAGCAAGATTTAGTTCAGCTTGAGAGGGAAAAGAAGCTTAACGAAGAACTATTTACTTTGTTAGCAAAAAAATTGGAAGACGCGAAAATCGCTGAAGCATCTGTTGTCGGAAATTCGTATGTTGTGGATAAAGCTGAAATCCCATTAGGCGCCTCCAGCCCTAACAAAAAGCTAACATTGGCTATAGGTGGAGTGCTTGGTATCTTTTTAGGGATTCTCGTGGTTTTTATTGTTGAATATGCCGATAAGACACTTAGAAGCGAAGAAGAGATTGAACGGCTTGCTCATAACAAAATCCCTATAGTAGGAAGAATACCGAAATACAAGACAACTGAGGGGAAAGAAATGATTACCCATTTTGATCCCACATCACCGGAATCTGAAGCCATCAAAATGGCGGCTAACAATATTCTTTATATGAAACCCGGAAAAATTCAAATCATAGCTGTAACGAGTGCGGGACCTTCCGAGGGAAAAACCACCTTTGTGGGTAATATGGCTAATATTCTCTCTCAAAATGGGGAAAAGGTACTTGTTTTGGATATGGATATGAGAAGACCCAGAATAGAGAAATTCTTTAATGTTCCCCCAAACAAAAAGGGGATTGTGAACTATTACACACAAGAAGTTTCATTGGAGGAATTGATCATCAATGTTCACGATGATGTTGATGTTCTTCCTGTTGGGCCTATTCCGCCTAATCCAACAGCTCTGCTGGCTTCAAAAAAAACATCTGTGATATTTAATCAGCTGCGGGAAAAATATGATAGGATTATTATTGATACACCCCCAATTATGGCTGCTGCTGATGTGAATATTTTTGCGGGTAAACTTGATGGAATAGTCATGATTACCATGCTCAATCAGACTATGAGACCGGCTTTTAAGGTTGCAATGAGCAATCTCATTAACTCGAAAGCAACTATGTTGGGATTTGTGGTTAACGGAATTTCAAACAAAAATTCTAATTACTATTATTATTACAATAAAGAAGGAAAAAAAAGAAGGAGAAATCGAAATGATTGAGATTAAACGAGTCGATACACCGGCATTAAGGAAACAGTTTTTGGAACTCCCTCAGAAATTGTATGTAGATATACCTTTGTGGGTGCCCATGTTCTTAAGGGATGCCAAAAAATTGTCCAAAGGGAAAGGGTCGCTTATTTTTGAAAACGGTCCCCATGAATTGTATCTCGCCTTTAAAGACAACCAAGTTGCCGGCAGGGTATGTGTTGGAATAGAAGAAGTACTAAACAAACGCAAAGCCTACAAGCACGCTTATTTTACCCTCTTTGAATCAATCAATGACAAAGCTGTTGCCAAAGCGCTTTTGGATACCTGCCTAAAATGGGCTCAAGAACATGACATGGTTTATCTAAAGGGGCCGATTTCTCCAACAAACGGAGATGATTACAGAGGTTTGCTTGTCGAGGGATTTGAAAGACCTCCTGCTGTTTTAATGCCTTATCAACATGATTATTACCAGCGATTCTTTGAAGAATATGACAGATATTTAGAATATTGGGCATATGAGCACGATCTTGAAAAACCCATTCCTGAAAAAAGTCATCAGATGATGAAAAAACTGGCAAAAAACTATGGGCATTATACCGATGAACAAGTGAGAAATATGGATGAAGAGCGGTTAAGTAATGTTATTTGTGAAGAATTTTTTGAAAAACGTGGCATCTATTCCGAACAGATCAACTTAAAGACAAAAAGAAATACCCAACAGGTGATTGAGGATGTTTTTACAATCATGAAAGACTCCTACCCGGATATATGGGAAGAAGATCTTGTGGCACCGACAAAGTCTGAAATTCGGGAGATGGTCAAAGAACTGAAAATCGTTATCGATCCGGGTATGGGGATCATTGCAAAAAAAGACAATAAGCCTATCGGAATCGTTTTAGCGGTACCGGATATTAACGAAGGGATCAAAAAGGCAAAGGGGAAGATCATGCCAACTGGATGGTATCACATTCTAAAATCAAAAAAAGAAACAAAGATTTCCAGAGGCGTCATTTTATTAGTTATAAAAGAGTTTCAAAAACAAGGTATCCCGGGTTTCCTAATCCTGAAACTCAGAAAAAACCTAAAACAATTGGGTTATAAAAAAATGGAACTTTCCAGTATCAGCGCCATGAACGACACTATGAACGGTGTCTATCAATGGCTTGACTTGAAAGTCATCAAACATTATATGGTTTTCGGAAGATCAGTGAGCGGTGAAGAAGTCACTTTAGAAGATATATACGGTCACGCTGCGGAAAAGGTCAAGGCTTTTAGAGAAAAACACAAGAAAAGTGAAAAAGCAGGCTAATAAATAGGGCTTACTGAATATAAACCCCGAAAAGTGACATTGAATAAATGAACTTATGTTTCATGAACAACAAGGGATACTTGTATCTTTTGGTTAAGCATTTTTACCTTTTCATACCCTTCGTTTCTTTGTTTATTATGGATTGTTGTTATTTTCGGAGAGAAGATTGACGAAAACAAAATGTTGTCATACCCAACTACAGAAAGTTTTTGCAAAGAGCTTTTGTCGAATACATCTATTTCATTCCTTATGGATGAGCATGATTACGAATTTTTCAGTTTCCCAATTATGAAGAAGAATTTTAAAGTAAAACAAAACACTATAAAATTGAGGCGTTTTTTCAGGCGCCTTTTTTTATTTGAAAAAAAGGTTTCCTACACATCCTTTGGAAATGATAAAGTGACGGTTGTTCCTTCACCCTCAACGCTTTTAATGGACATTTCACCGTCATTTAATTCCAGGAGCTTCTTAATGATATTTATTCCTAAGCCCGTTCCGGTCTCATTCTGAGTTCCAGGTGACGACTGTATCAAAAGGGTTGAGAGACTTTTTAGCTTTGTCTTTGACATGCCTTTACCATAATCTTTGATTTCTATATGCTGATTTCCCCTGGACTCTTTATGTCTGATTTCGATCTGACTGTCTTCATAGGAGAATTTCACAGAATTGGACAGGATATTTCTTAAAATGATGAAAAAAATTTCTTTGTCTGCCTTGATGTAAACTCCCTC
>CAZRYM010000036.1:5288-17184 GCA_964604305.1 uncultured Thermotogaceae bacterium
ATGGGAACCAATTTAATACGTTTGCTTTCCAATGAGAATTGTAATAGCTCTTCTGTTTTCTGAAGAATTTCTAATAGAGATACACGTTCCAAAGAGATCTTGAATCTCTCAAGGTTTATTCTGGACCATTCTAACAAGTTTTCCGTTATGGCATACAGACTTTTTGAGGAATAAAAAATATCCTCAGCAAATCTTTTACGCTCATCCACAGACAATTCTTCGTAGTCTTTGAATAATATTTCAGAGAGATTGAGCAGCCCATTAAAAGGATTTCTTAAATCATGCGCTAAAACAGAAAAAAGTTGAGTTTTTTCCTGATTCAGTCTTTCTAATTCAAAATTATTTTCTTTCAGATTGTTAAAAATCACTTGATAAGGTTCTTGAATACCGGTTTTAATGATCGAACGATAAATTAGATAAAATGAGACAATCTTTGCAAAATGCCCCAGGATATTGGAAATACCATAGTTGTGAATGTATATCGTAAAAAACAACTCGGATATAATGGTTATGATAAATGACAGTAATAAAGAATAAAAGATCGTTTTAGTGAATTTTTCTCTATTTTTTAAAAGTAAATAGATTGTGAAGGACAGAATTCCAATAATCACATATTCACTGATTAATTTGAAGGGGGTTTGACCCACTCCTTCGATGAAACATTCCGGAAAGATCTTAAAAACAAGAATCATTAAAATGAAGATCGCAGATACGATGGTGTATATAACCATAACCAGGGTAGTATTGACCAATTTCTTTTTTTTCAGGAAATAAAAACCCAAGAGCAGGCTGATACTCTCCATAAAACGCCCAATGATCCACAACTGATTGGCATAAAAATCATAGTCGGTGAAAATGTTCATTCCCGAATAACCTAAGGTGTGAAGAAAGTCGAAATTTGCTACGAACAAATAGGTTAAGCCGATAAAGTACAGATATTGATTATCGATTAAGTGTCTGGAATTCCAAGTGATAATAAACATCACCATGGCAATGACTATTGAGAAACCTTCTGCATAGGCATGAAACAAAAGATAGTGGTTGGATAACAACCACATTGTGATGAGAATCACTGAATAAAAGACTATATTCAGGATGGTCCTTTTGGAAGAACTTTCTTTGTTTTTATTCATTCAGACCGTCTTTTTCCTCTTCAACTTCGGTTAACCTGATCCTGAAATAAAATCGGCTTCCCTTTCCCTCCAAACTTTCCAGGTCCATTTCTCCACCCATTATCTCCACTAGCTGCTTTGAAATGGCAAGGCCGAGCCCTGTTCCCTGATACTCTTTTGTTGAACTCAGATCTCCTTGTACAAATGGCCTAAACAGTTTTCTTTTAATGTCATCTGAAATACCTATTCCGGTATCAGTTACAGAAAATTCTAGTTGGTGTTCTTTTCCCGAACTACTGATTTCTTTTATTTCAACCATTATGTGACCTTCATGTGTAAATTTCAAGGCGTTACCTATGAGATTGATCAACACCTGTCTGATTTTCAACTCGTCCCCCAAAAGATTACATGGGATGATGTGGTCTCTATGAAATCCAACTTGTAAACCTTTCTTTTTGGCACCGCTGAAAAGAATGGTCATAATGTTATCCGTCATACGATCTAAATTAAAAGGCTTAATTTTTAGTTCAACCCTTCCCGATTCCAGTTTGGCGATATCCAGAATATCATCAATGATCATCATCATATTCTTAGCGGAAATTCTTACGAATTCCAGGTATTCCTTTTGTTCTTCGTCCAAATGTGTATCAGCCAATAGATTTGTCATCCCGATTACTCCATTCATAGGGGTTCTGATCTCATGACTCATGTTTGCAAGAAATTGAGACTTGATTTTGCTTGCTTCTTCAGCTGCCTCTTTTGCCTTTTTCAGTTCTTCTTCAGTCTTCTTTCTTTCCGTTATCTCGCTTTTCAGAGATTGTAAAGTCAGATAAAGGTCTTGAGTCCTCTCACGGACCTTGTCTTCCAGATGATCGTAAGCCTTTTGCAATTTCTCTTTTGCTGAATTTCTTTCAAGAGCGTAATGAATGGACCGAGCCAAAAGCTGGCTGTTGATTTGATCTTTTATCAGATAATCCTGGGCACCTTCTTTTACAGCACTAATTCCCAATTCTTCATCATCCATTACTGTCATAACGATGACAACAGGCAACTTAAGCTTTGAAGAAAGCAGGTCTATTAAAGTTTTCAATCCATAGCTTTCTTTGAGACCCAAATCAAGCAAGACAACATCTATAGTTCCTTTTGCAATTCGCTTTTTACCCTCTTCAAGAGAATCGGCCTCATCAAAGATGTAGTTGAGTCTTTTACAATCTTTTAGCATTTCCCGAATCAAACGAACATCTCCGGGATTATCCTCGATCTGCAGTATTCTGATGGGTACATTTGTCATGGTATCATTCCTCCGGAAGCCGTACAATGGTAAACCAGAATTCCTGAATTTTTTTAACCACATGAATAAACTGGTTAAAATCAACGGGCTTTGTGATATAACAATTTGCATTTAAATTATAGGCCTTAAGGATATCCTCATCGGCATGAGAGGTTGTAAGGATGACCACGGGGATTCTTTTCAGGTTTTCATCCACCTTGATAATCTCCAATACTTCTTGTCCGTTCATTTTTGGAAGATTGAGATCAAGTAAAATAAGATCGGGTCTTGGGACGGCTGTGAAGGGTTCTTCTTTTTTCAGAAAGGCAATTGCCTCCTCGCCGTCTTCGACAATATATAGATTGTTGTTAATTTTCCCTTCATTAAGTGCTTCACGCGTTAGACGTTGATCTCCGGGACTATCTTCCACCAGTAATATTTCAATTGAATTTGTATTTCTTTCCTCTATCATGCGCTTTTTCTCCCCTTTATAATGGTAAAAATAAACGTTGTGCCCTCACCGGGAGTTGATTGCAAATCTATTTCACCCCCGTGTTTTTCCACGATCTTTTTACAGACAGCCAAACCGATTCCATTGCCGGAAAATTCTTTTCTTCCGTGAAGCCTCTGAAAAACCTGAAAAATACGTTCGAAGTATTTTTCTTCTATGCCAATTCCATTATCATGTATTGAGAACTGCCATTTTTCTTCCAACTCTTTAACACCTACGTGGATTTGTGGTGGTTTTTCACCACGAAACTTGATAGCGTTTCCAATAAGGTTCTGGAAGAGTTGTCTTAATTGCGTTTCATCACCTTTTACAATGGGCAATGAATCGTGAGTAATATTGGCTTTACTCTCCTCAATGGCAATTTCCAAGTTATTTAGCGTATCTGAAAGCACCTTCATGCAGTTTACTTGTGTGAATTCCTTTTTTCTGGTACCTACTCTTGAATACTTAAGCAGGTCATTAATCAATGTCTGCATCCTTTTAGCGCCTTCAACAGCGAAAGTTATAAATTCATTGCCGTCTTCATCCAGTTTGTTTGCATATCGTTTTTCTATGAGCTGCAAATAACTGGTAACCATTCTAAGAGGCTCCTGAAGATCGTGTGAGGTAATGTATGCAAACAACTCAAGTTCCTTGTTAGAACGTGTCAACTCTGCTGTTCTCTCGGTCACCATCTCTTCCAACTGCCTTTGATGTCTTTGTAACTCTTCTTCTACCTTTTTTCGCTCTGCAATCTCTTCTGTAAGTTCTTTTGTTCTTAACTGCACTTGAGAGCGGAGAAGAAAACTTCCAACTGCAAAAAAGAAGATAACCACGGCACTTGCTGTCAATCCCCACAATAACCATTTGAACAAAGTCGTATCTTCGGGATTAGCGGAAAACCATTTCTCCAATGACTGATAGTAAATTGAATTTTCATCATTTTTTATTGTCCTAATATGGTAATCAACCCTGTTTTTAAAGTATAATGAGAGCTCTGTATTGTTTGGAAAGGCGAAGTAAAGCGTTGAGGGTTGAAAGATAATGGGTGTGGTAACCAGATCAAAATCGGATAAATGCCGGATAGCAAAATCCTTACTGGCAACCCCTGCATGAACCTCTCCTTTTTCTACCGAATCAAATACTTCAATGTAATCGTCTTTTTCAACAAACGTGCAGTTTATGTTAAATGCATTTACAAGCGATTTCAAACCTTCCGGGCCTTCATAGTTCACGCTGTTTTTTAACACGGCAATCTTTTTATCGTCAAGATCAAGAATGGACTGAATGGCTTCTCCCTCTTGAGTGTAAATGCCCGACCAGCTTGTGTATACACTTACATCGGAAAAAAGATAAACTTGACGCCTCTTTTCAGTGAAAGCCACATCCGGCATGATATCAATTTCTCCCTTTTCCAATCGGTTCAAACATTGTTCCCAAGATCCAGCCACAAATTCAACTGACCACTCTTCCTGAGTAGCGATATAGCTGATAATGTCTGCCCAGAAACCTGAAGCGGTCCCATCCTCTTTAATGAATAGTTTAGGCTGATTTTGATAGAGCCCCACTCTTATTGAAGAAACTGATTCTGCAGAAAAAACTGAAACATATGAAAAAACCAGAGCAAAAAAAAGAAAAAGCAACCAAATGCTTTCTGATTTGATTGATATTTTTTTTGACATATTTTCAGCCCCCGGAATTGATTAACTTATATACATTCCTGTGATAAGCCATTTCATAAATAATAAACAAGATGCTGAATGACTGATTATATCAAATATAAGAGAATTAAGCAACCGGATTTTAGTCCAATTTTAGAATTTTTTGCGCAAATCAAAATAATGTTTTAAGGCTTTTTCTATACCTTCCCTGGTACCCCTTTACTTCATCCGCACAAATCATAGAATTCAAAATAGCTTCTTCAGTTGATTCCACCACCGCCTCAAACAACATATCCATACATGTTTCCTTTAAAGTCATCAATGTAGTGAACGAGCCGTTCTCTTTCTTTTGCAGGTTTCCAGTTGAAAAGGCGATGACGATTTCACCGGAACCATGACCGGTGAATGAACCTGTTCTTGCAATCCCATTTTGAACTCGCTTGCAAATTCTTGTGAGTTGCCTTGATTCGAGAGGGATATCAGTGGCAACAATGGTGATGATAGAGCCCTGGTCCTTTTCGTACTTTTCTTCTTTTTCTTCTTTTTCTTTGTACAGTCTTTTGCCTATTTTTTGCCCATCCACCAACAGGTTTTTCAACAGACCGTGGTTTGACAGAACCAAAACACCCAAAGTAAATGTCTTATTATCAAACTTCATCAATCTGGAAGCAGAACCGATACCGCCTTTTAATTGATAGCAAGACATTCCCTTTCCCGCTCCTGCATCGCCCTCTTCAAAATCAGCTCTCGATTCCTTAAATGCGCAAAAAAGATGTTCTTTTCTTACTGCTCTGTCGGTAATTTTATTCAAATAACTATCATTACATTCAGCCACAACCGGGTTAAAACTATTCATTTCAATCCCCTCTTTTTGGCATTTTTCCAGCATATAGTCAATAAGGGCATCTTGCATAACTCCAACGTTCAAAGTGTTTGTGAGAACAATGGGACTTTCCAACCTCCCCAGTTCATTGATCTGAACAAGGCCTGTTGTTTTGCCAAATCCGTTGATAATAAACGAAGAACAAACAGGGCTGTTTTTGAAGGGGTTATCCGTCCCGGGTATAATCACTGTACAACCTGTTTTATGATCCTTATTGTCGATTGTACAATGCCCTACCAGAACACCGTTTACATCTGTAATTTTATTCAATCTCCCCTTTTCCAACTCTCCTATATGTATGCCATAGTCTTCGCTTCTCTTTTGGTTCATCTCTATCCTCTCCTTTTTTCTGTCTTTCAATTTCTGTAAATTCTAACATACTCTCTGTTTGACAACCACTGTACTATATGTTATAATACAGATAGAATCGGAGGTGTTTGGATTGTGGATGCGGATAGAATTGAGGTCACCACTGCCTGTTTATGAGCAGATTAAAATGGGAATAAAAGAAGCGATTATGATGGGGAAATTTAAACAGGATTCGCAAATACCATCGATCCGTGAATTGGCCAAAGACATACAGGTCAATCCAAATACAGTTGCCCGAGCTTATAGAGAACTTGAAAGGGAGGGGATTATATTTTCAAGGCCAGGAATTGGTTTTATAATAAATGTTGGAAAGGAAGGCATAAAAACCAAACTTATGGAAGATCTTGAGGGAGAATTATCTCCATTAATCAAAAGAATAAAAAAAGCAGGCGTTAAAAGAGAGGATATAAACGAGGTGATTGAAAAATTATGGAAAGAATAATGAAGGAAACATCAGAAAAGAAGGCTTTGACTATCAAAGGTCTTGATAAAATCTATAAAGGCGGTGTACATGCTGTCAAAGGCGTTGATTTTAGTGTGGATGAAGGTGAAGTTCACGCTCTTTTAGGTCCAAATGGTGCCGGGAAAACAACCACTATCAAATCAATTTTAGGTTTTATCAACTACAAGGGAGATATCAAGGTATTTGGAGAAAACATCGATTCTGTAAGGGCAAATGTTGCATTTGTTCCCGAGGACAAAAGCTTTTATGAATTCATGACTCCCCAGACAGCGATAAAGGTTTGCAAAAATATCATTGACCAATTCGACCCGAATATGGCCTTTGATTTCATGCGTCGATTCTCTCTACCCATGAAAAAAAAGATAAAGGGCTTCTCACATGGGATGAAAACATCATTGTATCTAAGTCTTTGTCTGGCCCAGCAGTCTTCTCTGTATATATTTGATGAACCCACATGGGGGCTTGACCCCATTCGAAGAGACGATGTGCTTGAAATCATTCGAAACCTTGTAATCGATGGAAAAACCGTCCTGTACACCTCTCATATCATATCAGAAGTGGAAAAAATAGCAGACAGAATATCTATCATGTTCGATGGGGAAATTCTTTTTTCAGGCTATACTGATGATATAAAAGCCAATTACAGAATATATTATTTACCTATGGATTTTAAATTGAATGAAGAAATCAACTGCCTATCTGTTAAAAAAGAACGTGAAAAGATGATACTTCTGACTGATGATGAGCGTACGATACAAACTCTTCGTGAGTTGGATGAAACCGAAGAAGTGATTCCCAATTTAGAGATGTTTTTTCAGACTTTATTGAGGGGGAAGAATTATGTTTAGTAAAACGATGATGGAAATGAAATTCAGGATATTCATCTTTGCCATCTTTTTTGTTTTGATGCTAGTTGTTTTAATTGTCACCAGACCGGTGATAGACGAAGTGATGTCACAGATGAGCATAGACAATGAGCAGCTGAAAGACCTGCCGGATTTCTTTAAAAACATGCTGACAGAAACCGCCCAAATTTCCAAAATGCTGGAAGATGACCAATTTTTTCTTTTGTCACAATGGTATTCTAAGAATTTTGGCCAGTTCCTGCCCCTTTTCGCCCTTATCATGACATTTGCAATATTTTCAAGGGAAGTGGATAAAGGAACGATATTTTTTCTGCTTGCCAAGAAGAACCGACCGGCTATTTTTTGGGGAAAGGCTTTAACAGGATATTTGGTTGTTGTAGGAATGGTCGCTATCTTTTCCTTCACAGCACCAATCGCCATGATGCTATCGGGATATTCCGTTTCATTCACCCCGGAATTGTTCGCCATGATCGTGCAACAGATTATTGGGGTGACCTTTTTCTACGCCCTCTTTTTACTTTTTTCTATTCTGTTCAACGATCAGATAAAACCGGTATTAGCGGGTATTATCATTGCTGTGGGACTCCCATTCTTTTCTATGTTCGAGAGTTTGAAATGGATAAACCCCTATCCCTACATACTTGGCAGCTCAATCATAAACAAAGGATCTTTTGATGGTGTTTATTCTTTAGTATTAATTATCATAACAGCTGTGATCACATGGACGGGACTGGAAGTTTTCAAAAAGAAAGAATTTTAAATCATTTGATATAATTAAAGGCCTTGAGGATACCTTTCAGGGCCTTTTCTGATTGTTTTAGGGCGTCCACTCGCCACAAATGATCTGAAGGATAAAACAACTGAGTGTATTCAGCTTTGTAATGATCTAAAAAATCCGGAGAGACCAGCCCTTTCTTTATCTTTCTTGCATTGATTGTATTTCTCAAAGATTTTAGAAGTCCTGATAAATCATCTCCAAAGGTACCGAATTCAAAAGAACAGGCGAACAGTGTTTTATCAGGTGTGTGGACTCTCTTTAGATGGTAAAGATAATCGGTCATATCGCCGTTAATGGCGTAAAATTCGTCCTTATCCGTTTTCTTGACTTCCGGGTATGAGAAAAGACTTTTTAATTTGGAGGAAGAGTTCCTTTCCAAAGCGGAACTGACAATTGTCAACTTATCTTTAGGGCCATAACCAGTGTGCAGGTCGATAAATACCATCTTATGAAATTCTTCCTGGAAAAGGCCCTTAAAAAAGTCAATCATGATTTGTGTGGAACGTTCATACCCATTACCTCCGTAAAAAAGTCCATCAGGCGATGAATATTGTCCGCTTAAAAGTGCTTTTTTAAAAGTCTCCGGTTTTGTCCTTATTAATTGTCCCAAAGTTGTGAAAAAGAAATCCAGCTTGTTGAAAAGTTGATCCCCTAAAACGGTAGTACTTTCAAAATAATCTCTTGCCGCCCTATACGATTCGTTTGGGATAATCTTATCCCAGCTTCTGACAAAATTTCTATTTAAATCTACATTGTTTTCGTTATTTCTCTCGTATCTTTTCATACCATATGGATTCACAGCATGAACCAATATAATAGATGTATCTTCAGTAGACAGGACATCTTTAAATCGTTGGAGAAAAAAAGAGATCACTGCGCTTCCTACATATCCCTCAATACCATGTAGTCCCGAAGTCAAACATAACAAATTCTTTTTCACTGGTGAACTGAACCGGGCGAAATCAATCGTAAGATTTTCCAAAACCTCTGTGTCCCATATTCTTACATCGCTCCAATGATTTTTATATACGTTTACTGCCTCATGAAAGGCTGTTCTAGACTCTTCATAAGTTTTGTTGTAATACTTCATGTAATCAACCATTAAACCACCTTTTGTTACCTTAATGTCCGAAGTTGATCTGTTGAGTTCCATCTACCGTTCTCACACAAACGATCTTATTGGAATGTCTCTCATCACACAAACCTTTTAACAGTTAGCGAGGATATTTTATGAATGTGTGTTCAATTATATCATCATGACTGAATAAACAGGCAGAAAATACCGATTTTATTGTGAATGACTGAGAAAAGGAAAACTTTTACACAAATAACAATTTAATCTGTCTGTTTATTGGAAAGCTGTGAAAACGCTCGATTGTGTTTAGGATCATTTCAATTGTTACAGTAAGTTCAAGAGGCTTTTTTTCAGAATCATTTGACATTTATACGACATAGACTTATAATAGTTATATATCTTTTTTTACAAAAAAAGCAGGCCACATAAGTCTTATAAAATCTTAAAGGGGATGTCTGTTATGAAAAAAATTGTCTACATCTTTTTACTCTTCTTTGTCTTTGCAATAACGAGTACATTTTCAGAAGGAATGCTTGGATTACGGACATTAGAGGCAACTGAAACGGAACAGGCAACAGAAGTTGTAGCAGATTCGGAAGAGGCAAGTGCAGGAATCGGACTCAATCTCAGAACTATCGACCCACTTCTGGTTTCTTTCAGGGATGGATTTGAAGCACCAACTCTACCGGGTTGGAAAGAAGGGAATATCGGAAATATTACCTTCAAATTACCAGCGGGGTTTTCCATGGAAGCCGTTAAAAACGGGGTCAATTACGATGGAAAAATAAAAGACAAAAACGGAAAAACCTTTGCGCAACTATTTTTATATCAGCTTGATTCCTATAAACTTGATGAGCTTTTTAATGTCCTATTAAAGACTTTGTATGCAGACAGGGCAACGGACGAAAAGAAATTTGAAGAATTTAAAGAATATCCCGATGATCAGGTAGTATATTTTACCAGAGTGATCATGACAGATCAAATGATTTCTTATCCTATTCTTTTTGTCTATCAAAAGGGTGAAACGAACCAGGACATTCTTCCGGGACCCGTTTTGTTCTTATTCTTCGAACCGGTGGAGTATCAAGCAGAAGCTGATCAGGAACAGCTTAACAATTGGATTGAAGGCGTTGCAGGCTCTCTATTGGATACCATGACAACAAAGAAGCAGGAAAAGGTTGAAGAACCTAAAATGCCGGATACGAAAGAAACTGAAGAAGAAGGGCTTGAGATTAAAGGAGAAGATTTTGGTGCCAAACTTGCCTACTGTATAGAGAACGAGATCTATCTTGCTGAATTGCCTCTTGATTGGAAAGTGGGGGAGGGAGATTACTTTACTTTCTGGTATCCGGATAAATTCACAGTCAATTATTATGAGATAACAAACGGTGAGGTTGTTGATTTAGTCCATCAAGGTGTTACCATGGCAAAACTCTTCGTGGGAGAATCTGATGAGTATATCTATGAAGAGGATGTATTGGATGAACTATACCAGAATTATTTAACAGGACTGGGATCTTATGAACTGGTAAAAACTACTCCATACTCTGATTCTTTTGGTTATTTGATAACATACGAATTAAATTTCAATGATTACAAATGCTGGATTAGTATATATTCAGAATCAGAATGGGAGGGAACCGTATATGGTGAATACCTTATCTTCCTGGGAATTGCTCCTTTAAATGAAACAAAGGTTTGGGAAGAGGATTACTTGGATATTCTACTATCAATGACATTTTAAAATCAACAAAGCGGGCTTTTAGCCCGCTTTGTTTAGCTAAATAGCTATTCTTTCCTGTTATTAATATATGACTTTTGACAAATTGAATACATAAAACTCACACATCCCTTCGTAAAAAAGTAAGGTTTTTCATTTTATGCATTATAATTGAGCATAGGAGGCGATATAAATGGAAGAATTCTATTTGGAGACAAAAGCAGGGAAGATATGGGGATGTGTTTTTGGCAAAGAGGAAAAAGAAACACCGATTCTAGTCGTTCATGGCGGCCCGGGATTTCTGACAATGACTGAAACGGTTGAGGAGTTTGCACAGGATAGACCGGTGTATTTTTACAATCAGCTTGGCAGTCACAATTCTGACAAGGCGATTGATAAAGATAAATACTCTTTAGAACACTTTGTAGAGGAATTGGATGAGGTTCGTGAGAAGTTGGGATTGAAAGAAGTTATTTTAATGGGATTTTCCTGGGGCACAGCCTTGATCTGTTCGTACATTTTTGAAAAGAAGCTAAAGGGAATTAAGGGATTGATTCTATCCGGACCCTTATTGAGTTCCGCCATGTGGGAAAAAGATCAAAAGGAGAACATTAAGCGAATGCCCCGGGTTGTACAAGATGCAATTGAAAAAGGAGAAAGAAACTCTGATTTTGGTGAGTCATATGAAGAAGCGATGCTGGCTTATTACAAAAAGCACCTATGTCGTATTGCTCAATGGCCGGAAAGTTTAAACGAGGCTTTTTCCAAACTCAATATGGATGTTTACTTGACGATGTGGGGGCCAAGTGAATTCACCATCACCGGAAAACTCAAAAATTTTGATATCATGGATCGAATAAGTGAGATTGACATTCCGGTTTTACTCACATGTGGTGATATGGACGAGGCCTCTCCAAAAACGTGCAAAGACTATCAAATGGCATTTGGCAAAGCTTCCCTTGCCGTTATTCCAAACGCATCCCATCTGCATCAAATCGAGCAACCGGAAATCTATAAGCTGGTGGTGAATCAATTTTTGCAGGATTTGGAAAAAACAGAAAGGTGAATGAACAAAATATGATGATAGAAAAGAAAATAAAAAAAACACAAAGAGAACTAACATTTTATTTTTTGACGACACTTTTGATTTCATGGGCAGTATCTTTGCCGGCTGTAATATTAAGTTTTAGAGGAAATTTGGATTTCAAT
>CAZRYM010000037.1:0-17161 GCA_964604305.1 uncultured Thermotogaceae bacterium
CACCTGCTCAAAGAAATCATTGAGCTTGGAGTTTCCTGAAGGAAACATCCACGGTGCTCCCCTACATAAGGCTTTTTCCAGAATACTGCTATAAACTACTTCTTTTTGCAATTTTGGGCTCCAGACCCGTTCTGGTTGCTGGGAAAAATAATCCATAAATCTTTTGCTTGTTAAAAAAACAACCTTCAGGAGTAGCTTTTTGAAGGTCGTATATCAATTTATTTTTTTTGATCTTTGTATGATTTTATGGGCTTCTCGATATAAATCTTTCAGCATCTACTGGTCCTAATCTTTTCTATCAATGCGTTGATGCCGTCAATTTTGAGCACGCTTTCAGTTTTCATTAGTATTCCTCCTTTAATTCTATAAAATTAATCGGGTTCATTATCTTTATATTTTCAATTTTCTTTTTTTAAATACCATTGTCTGTGGTAAAAAAATAATCACAACTAGCATATTTCGCACAAGATACATACAAAGCGTCTTTAGGTTTCAGACCCATTTTTAATAGTCTTTCTCCAAAATCTAAAATTTTTCATTTTCAACTATATATTCAGGTGTAGAGCATATTGTCATTGTACGAACAGATCAAGCACAGGAAAGGTTGAGTGCCGGCCCTATCTTTTGAAAGCGTCACTGAAAATGGCCTTTATCTATCCGGAAAATAAAAGCAATTAAATGAAATTAAATGAAACCAAGCTTGTTTGAATCGATGGTATAATACTTTAGTTACCCCGGTTCTTTTAAGAGGTGGTTTTACATGAAAAAGATATCATTATTGTCTTTTATGCTGTTTTTATTTATTAGTATAACAATCGCTAATACAGCCGGGAATTTTTATTGGTATCGTTCTTCCGGTGAGGATAGTAACACACTTGTTGTCAATGCATTTCCTTCAACAGATCGTGAAGTTTTTGAATCCGTTCTTGAATTTCCGAATATCGGCACCAACGATCAAAGTTTTCAAAATGACTGGCTTATGCAGTTGTTGGTTACTCCCGTTGGTTTAAAGGCTGTTTTTGCTACATCTACCCTTGATGGAAAAATGGGTTTTACATTTGAAGGGGATATCGAAGACGTCTGGGTCAATTTTTTCGAAGTTCCAAGTCTAAATAATCCGGATATTATTAATCTGAAATATACTCTGGAAATCAACGGAAACATCATTCAGGGTGAGAAAGGGACCTGGGAACTACTTGAATCCAAAACTAAACCCAAAGAATCTTTATCCTATTTGTTTGAGCAGCCGAATAATCCCAATTCCTTAAAGGCAGTCTATATTGATATGTGTAATTCATATTCGGGACAAATAGTCATCAATAAGGATAACAACTCCCGATATCGTCCGTTTATTTATAAAATTGTCGATGGTCAGTATTCCTGCAAGGGATTTTTCTAAAAAAACAACAATGGGGGACGCTTTGAAGTGAAGCCAAAAGGGTGAACAAATCAGGATGGGTAAGCAATAAAGGAACGGGGAGGCGCTTTTTCCAAAATACAACAATACATTAAAAAGGGCAACGGTGGCGATTTGAGGTGGACACCAAAGCATCCACGTTAACAGTGCCTTTTTTCAATTCCGGTAATTGTTTTATACTGTGTTTTTATCTATGGTTAGGTGTTCTCTGAGACTATGCTATAATCTAGTTTGAAGGACTTTTCTGTATTGGATGGTTTTACTGGAAAAAGGACTGTTTTGCAGATAAGGCTCTAAGCATCAACTCATGACAACTGAATAATGACGGTCCCTGGAGGGTTTTGGAATTTCCAAAGCCCTTATTTGTTTACCTTATGGAGGTGTGTTTTATGAAAGCAATTTTTTTCCTGGTACTGCTGTTATTATTCTCAACAACCTTGATGTTTGGCGATATGTGGATTGAAAGATTTTCTTTCGGTAAAAGGGGAGATGATATGATCGATTTATATTCCTTGCACAATGAGAACAATATGACTGTCAGGATCACAAATTATGGAGGCATTATTCAATCTATTCTTCTGCCGGATAAGGATGGCCATTTCGATGATGTGGTTCTTGGGTTTTCGGATCTGGAGGGATATATCTCTGATACCGGTTCAATAGGATGCGTTGTGGGAAGGTATGCCAATAGAATTGCAGGAGGAAAATTCTCATTAGACGGTGTTGAATATTTCCTTCCGCAAAACGAAGGAACCAATTGCCTGCATGGAGGTCTTGAAGGTTTTTGCAAAAAGATTTGGCAGGCTAAAGAATTCCATGGCGAGGATACTGTCGGCTTGGAATTATTTTATCATAGTATGGATGGAGAAGAAGGTTTTCCCGGAAACCTGAAGACATGGGTTACTTATACGTTAACTCAAAAAAACGAGCTAATCATCGAATACCGTGCACAAACAGACAAACCCACACCGGTTAATTTGACCAATCATACCTATTTTAATTTAGGCGGACATCAAAACGGGGATATTCTCCGGCATATTCTTTGGATTAACGGGGACAAATATGCGGAATTGGACGAAATCCAGATTCCCACCGGCAGAATATTGAGCGTAAAAGGTACCCCACTTGATTTTACAACTCCCGCTCCTATTGGTAAACGAATCTATGAGGATTTTGATCAACTCATCATCGGTAAAGGATACGATCAGAGTATCTTGATTTCTCAACAGGAAAAACTCAATATTGGAGCAACATTATTCGATCCATCAAGTGGTAGAAAGCTGACTGTTTACACAACTGAACCGGTTATTCAAATCTATAGTTCCAATCATCTGAACGGTGTGGTTGGCAAAAATGATGTGATGTACAATCAATTTGGAGGATTTTGTCTTGAAACGCAGCATTTACCGGATTCTCCAAATCAACCGGAATTTCCCGACACCACACTTCACCCCGGAGACTTATTTTATTCCAAAACCATTTTCCATTTTGAAATTGTGAATGAAGCTCCTTAAGAATAATGATTCCCGGGATCGGTTCTTTTTGTTACTCGTATAATTGCATTAACCACAAAATCTCTTTTAAGGATGTGAAAATATGAAAAGGAATATTGTCACGATCGCTGTTCTTTTTTCAATGCTGTTCGTACTGATAAGTTGTTCAATTTCTGTTAGTGTCGCCATTCCACCATTTGAACTTGATTTTGAGTTGAAACCGGTGCCCCCGGTAGTTATATCAGCTGTGAGGGAAGATTTCCCCGGTGAGGAAACGGCTGAAATGCATTGGGATAAAGTGGATACTCAGGGACGTAGAATCAGAGATTTGAATTTGACAATGGAAGTGACACTTGTTTCAGAAGAGGAATTGGATTTTGAAGATTTTGATTTTGAATTATATATGCAGGAAACAGGATTAGAAGAGGAATTTTGGTTCAATTCCGGTTCAATAAGTGCCGCTACCGCCACTTATACTTGGAATCTGGATAAGGAAAACAGTCCGGCGGTAAATCATTTGGTGAATTTGATCAATGAAGGACGGGAAACGGATTTGCTTTTCCGGTTCAAACACAACTACGGAGAAGGGGCTTCTGAAGGTGCCAGAATTGAGACTTACGGAAATATTGACATAACGATAAAGATAACAGGCGTTGCCGAGGTGGCAATTATTTGAGTTCTTTAATTCAAAAACGGAATCAATGTTAGCTTTGGAAATTTCCAAAGCTTTTAACTTCATTGGGGTATAATGTAACAATTTTTAGAGTTGGTAATTGTTGGTTCATTTCTTTCGTCTTTTAACTTAAGGACTTGATTAAACAGTAAATTTGTGAAATTATATTCATTCATTGAATATACCCCTATTAGAAAATAACACGCCTCTCTTCAAAGGCATCGGATTTTTATTCGATGCCTTTTATTTTTCCGGGTACTCCCTTAAGAAATATTAAAAATCAAATGTGATTCTATTTCTTCCGTTCTTTTTGCTCTCATACATGAGCTTGTCTGCCCTTTCAACGATTGTGTTCAGACTATCCCCTTCTTTTATGAAGGTGGCACCCATGGAAACCGTTACTGAGATGAGAAGGGTGGAATCTCTTTCTGAAATAAAACTTTTTTCTATGAGAAATCGCAACCGCTCCACTACTGTTTTAAAGATGTCCTTTTCAATCTCCGGGAAGACGGCAACGAATTCTTCTCCACCCCATCTTCCCACCAAATCTGTATCCCTTGTGTTATTTAAAAGGGTATTGCTGATCATTTGAAGGACTTTATCCCCGATTTCATGGGAATAGTTATCGTTGACAGCTTTAAAATGATCCACATCCAAAAAAACCAATCCAAATTCCATATCAAAGCCCTTATACAGCTCGATGAGCATTTCAATCTTTTCCTTTAAAAAACGTCTGTTTGCAATTCCGCATAACTCATCTTTTGAGGCAAGTTTCTCAAGTTCCAGGAGTTTTCTTTCGATTTCCTCGGGAAATTTTTCATCGGTAAAGACTTCAACTCCACCTTCAACCTCACCACTCATTGGATTTTTCATAGGCAGTGTCTTGACATTTACAGGTACTCGGTGTCCTTTCTTATGGTGGAGATAGACTTTTCCTGTAAACTTGTCCAACGTCTTGATGGTTTTGGCAAGGGGGCAAAGTCCCAGACAGAGGTTATTTCCTTTATCATCCACATGCACCAGTAAATTATCATAACAATGGGTACCAACAACCTCTTTAGCAGTATAACCTGTTATCCTCTCTGCTGCTTTGTTCCAGTATGTAATCTGGCGATCGTTGTCGACAAAATAAACCCCTTCGTGCAATTCTTCCAAAAGATTTTTATAGAAATCATTCGTCTCCAAGTTTATCATCTCCCTAATCAATTTTATCATGATTTGTATGAAAAAGACAACAAAAACCCTGTTCAATAGTCGATTCTCAGGTAAACAGAAAATTATATATCACTATATGTGATTAGGGGTTGACATTCAAGTTTATTTGTGATACTATATGTTTGTACCCACGTAGTGTGATTAGTTCTGATCAAATGAGCATTATGTGAGTGATCATTTTTGAAGGAGGTGACATTATGGCTATAGGTGATACAACAACGTTGGATCTTGAATCAAAGAAGCTTAAGATTATCCTTGACACAGGCGTTGTGGGAGACAAACCGGTTCTTAAAAGAGTGTATATCCCCATTAACTCTGCAACTACCATGCAGGAAGCTTATGATATGGCATACGCTTTTGCCGAGTTTTCTTCCTATTCCCTTTACGGAATAGAAATCAACGCAACACAATCACTGGGTCCCATCAACTGATGATTGTTTAACACTTTACAAAAGGAGGTGACATTATGGCCAAAACTTTAAATCTGATTTTTACGAAAATCGACGGTGTGGGAAGAAAAACTGTGAAAATCCCCGAACCACCTGCAGATATTGATACAAAGACAACTGAAATTGAGAACTATATGACTTCTTATGCAGAAGGTATCGTGGTTGATTATCCCGTTTTCGATGAAGCACATGTGGTAGACACCACTTCAACCGAACTGATAGACATTATCGATTAAAGTTGATCCCTTCCCGGGGCCGCCACCCCGGGTGGGGTTTCTTAAATCGTAAGGAGGTGAATAATGCAGCTTGAAAAAACAGGTTTCACCATTTGGAAGATCGTTGTTCTTTTATCTTCAATTATAACACAGGTCGAAAGTTCCAACCTTTCAGGAGAGCAAAAAAAGCAAACCGTCGTCGGAGAAATTACGGCCTTTCTCAGACCTTTCAACTTGCCGATTCCGGAATTCGTACTCTCAACATTGCTTTCTCCATTGATCGATATGATAGTGGACCATTTCAACCTGGAAGGTATCTTCCAGCATTCTTAGCAATTCGTTCTACCAAATTAACAGGGGTGGGAGTTGTTTCCACCCCTTTTGTTGTAATCTAACAAATCTTTCCCGGATTTAAGATTTCATTGGGATCAAATGCACGCTTCACCCGTTTGATCATATTTATCTGTGATTGACTAAGCGCCATGGGTAAATAAGGCATCCGCTTGATACCGATACCGTGCTCTCCGGATAGAGTTCCACCTAATTCCAGGACTTTTTTATACAGCTTTTTCAGATTTTTCTCCACTTTCTCATCCCATATCTGTCCTGTTTTTTCCGCGCTCAGGAATGTCACATGCATGTTCCCATCTCCGGCATGGCCAAAGTTTACAGTTTCTATTTGCTCTCTTTCAGACAGCTCGTTGACAAAAGTCATGAGTTGAGGAATTCTGTTGATGGGAACCACCACATCTTCCATACAGAAATCGGGATAGAATGCGGATATGGCTTCTGCAATTGATTTTCTCGCCTTCCATATCTTTTCCCGCGTGTTTCTGTTATCGGCAACAAAAACTTCCTGCGCTCCGTATTTAAAGCACATTTCACCGATCTTTTCGTATTCATCTGCCACTTGTTCTCTGCCATTGCCTTCTATGCCAATAATGAGATGAGCCGCTGAATTCGAGTAGGGCAATTCGTTGTTCAGGAATCTCTCTGCCAGTTTTAATGAAGCATTATCCATAAATTCCAGGGAAGCGGGAATGGTGTGCGCTTCGATCATGATCTTTGGAACAAATGCAATGGCCTCTTCCACTGTTTTAAAAGGCACCAGCAGGTCTACGGTAAACTCCGGAAGGGGGATGAGCTTCAAGATGATCTTGGTAATAATCCCCAGTGTTCCTTCAGATCCAACCATCAGGTTTACAAAATCATACCCTGTGACATTTTTAACCAGTTTTCCCCCGTAGAAATCAACCGTTCCATCCGGCAACACCACTTCTATACCCATGACATGGTCACCGGTAGGGCCGTATTTTACTACCTTATTCCCCCCGGCATTTTCAGCCAGATTACCGCCGATAAATGAGGCATCAGAACTGCAGGGATCTCCGGCATACAAGAGTCTTGAGGCTGCTGCCATTTTTTGTATCTCATCTGTCACGACACCCGGTTCCACTGTAATCGTTAACGTTTCTTCGTCAAGCTCAAGTATTCGGTTCATTCTTTCAAGGGATATCACGATCCCTCCCTTTATGGGAACAGCCCCTCCGGAAAGCCCCGTACCGGCTCCTCTTGGTGTGACGGGGATCAGGTGTTTATTGGCAAATGTCATAACTTTTGAAATCTGTTCAGCCGTTTCAGCAAATACAACGGCTTCCGGCAGGTGAGAATATTTCTCCCCTTTGACTTCATCATGGGAATAGGCTTCCAGCCTTTCAGCATCCGTGTTGATGCAGTGTTCTCCGACTATATGGGTTAACTCTTTGATGAGTTCTTTTGTCAATTTATTGTACATGCCTCTCACCATCACTTTCATTGGCTGGAACAGACAGTTTATCTTTAAATACCTCTATCATCTTAGGAACGATATCATAAAGATCACCGCAAAATGCGTAATCGGAAACTTGAAATATGGATGCATCCGGGTCTTTATTTACCGATACGACGATCTCGGATGTTTCCATTCCTGCAATGTGTTGCACGGCTCCTGAAATGCCGATGGCAATATACAGCTTGGGTGAGACAACTTTTCCGCTCAGTCCAACCTGATGCGGATATTCAATCCACTTGGCTTCAATGGCAGGCCTGCTGGCACCAATACCGGCCTCCAGGATATCGGCTAACTGCTCCAATAAGTCAAAGCCTTCCTTTCGCTTGAGGCCTTTACCTCCGGAAACAACTATGTCCTTGTCCTGAATATTTTCCGATCCGCCCTCCAATGGTTTATACTCCAACACTTCTATGGGTGTTTGTTTCATCACTTCATTTATCTCAAATGACTCGATCGTTCCGGTTCGTTCACTCTTTTCGGGAATCTTGAACGTCTTTGGCCTGACGGTGGCCATTTGCGGTCTGTGATTGGGCGTTTTGATTGTGGCCATAATGTTTCCGCCTATTGCCGGCCTGGTTTGTAATAGTAATCCCGTTTCGGCCTCAATGTCAAGTCCGGTACAATCTGCGGTCAACCCTGTGTTAATCGTTCCGGCAACGGCCGGTAACACCGTTCTGCCTCCTGTGGTAGCGGGTGCCAGGACAATTTGTGGTTGTTCTTTTCTGACAATTTCAGAAAGAACATTGGTGTGTACCTGTTGATTGAAAAGCGTAAAACAGCTATCCTGAACGGTGATAACCCGATCTGCACCGTAAGCAAAAAAAACTTGAGGGTTTTGTTCAAGCGTATTGAAAAAGGCAACCACAACCACATCCGTTTGCACCTTATCTGCCAATTCTCTTGCTTTTCCCGTTAATTCAAAACTTACAGGATGTATGGACCCATTTCTTATTTCAGTATAAACCATAACCGATTTTCTCATATGAACAACTCCTATCTCTTTAAAACCGATACTTTTATCTCATCCAGCAGTTGGACGATACCATCTTCAATATTGCTGCCGCTAAATCTTTTCGTCTTTCTTGTCTTTTGAGGTGTCGTCACCTTTACCACTCGTGTGGGAGAGCCTTTTAAACCCAATTCATCCTCTTTTATTCCAAGCTCACGAGAAGTTAACGTGCAAATCTCCGCTCTTCTGGAAACCATTTTCCCTTTAAGTGTGGGCATTGAGGGGTTGTTTAAGGCACTCAAACAGGTGATCAGGCAGGGATATTGAATACGCTGGACCTCAGAGCCATCCTCAACTGTTCTTGTGACTACTACTGAATCTTGAGAATAGTCAATGGCGCTGACATAAGTAGCACAAGGCATCGACAGCATGGCTGCAACTTCCGGTCCCACCTGTCCGGTTTCTCCGTCAGTGGCCTTTTCCCCTGCAAGAATCAGTTGATAATCTCCGGTTTTCTTCAAGGCCTCCGCCAAAACTTTAGCGGTTGCCCAACTGTCCGCTCCGGCGAATTTTCGGTCTGTCAACAATACCGCCTTATCCGCTCCCAAAGCCATTGCCTCTCTGAGGGCAAACTGTGCATTTGGCGGGCCCATGGTCAGTACGGTTATTTCACAATTATCTTTGTTTCTTTTCTTTATTTGAACTGCAGCTTCAATGGCATTCAAATCCAGCGGATTGATGATCGTGCCGGAACCTTCGCGAATCATTGTTCCCGTCTCCGGATCCAATTTAACATCATCGGTATCGGGTACCTGTTTAATCAAAACGGCTATCTTCATGAATGATCTCTCCCATCTTTTTCTTTTCCAATATTGGCTAATTCTATCTCTATGTTATTTTTCCCTTTTTTTACGGGTATCGCATCACCGATTATATCCTTAAACTCTTCCTGAAAAAAAGCACTTTCAAACATACCACCCATGAAGATAATGCTCTTAACCGAATCATTTAATTTGTCTTTTAAGACTTCTATCCGGTTTTTAATATTCATGATACCTTTTCCGGCTATCTCTTGTGCCAACGGGTAGTGGTTTTCCAAAAAAACCGAAGACAAGGATGCTGTTTCACGGCGATGATCAGCTTCATAGAATCGATACAAGGCATCTCTGGGCTCTGTCTCGAATCTTTCACGGAACACATCAAACGCCCGGTCATCCTCCCTCACACCATCGTGATATGCCAGGTATTCCTGGAAAATGCTTTTTACAAGCCAAAAACCACTGGCTTCATCACCCAGAAGATATCCCCATCCCCCGGCACGATAGAAGTTTTCATTGTGGTCCTTCCCGACTATGGCGGATCCGGTTCCGCATATAACTAGAATAGATGCCTCTCCGGGGGAATTCGCCAGGAGTGATCCGTGTGCATCATGAAACACTTCAATTCGTTCAGCTTCAGGAAAAATCCCTTCCAAAGTTTGTTTTGTCTTTTTCAACTGTTGTGTGGCACCGACACCCGCAAGGTTGATAATGATAATTTTCAGGTTGGCAACGTAATCGGCTATCCGTTCCCTGATCATCTCCAGCGTTTCTCGTAAATATTCAAATCCCGTTGAGGTGGGATTGGAGTTTCTATTCAATTTGAAGTGAGCGACTACTTTCCTGTCATGATCTGTTAAAGCAGCTCTAATGGTACTGCCGCCTCCATCTATTCCCAGATAATAGCGCATTTTAATCTTTATTTTCAGATACGGCTTTTCTTATAAATCCCTCATGCTTTTCCAATAACTTTTCTGCGCTTTGCGTATCTATGTCCAACAGCAAACTGACAATTGCTACTTTTACTTTCCATTCACATGTTTCAAGTGTTGCCCTTGCTTTATCTTGTTCCACCCCGGTGATCTCACAAACCATATTCGTGGCACGTACCTTTAATTTTTCATTTAGTGTGAGAACATCCACCATGTGATTTCCATATACCTTGCCCTGTTTAACCATGGTTGCAGTACTGATCATATTCAAGACCATTTTTTGGGAGGTTCCTGCTTTCAGTCTGGTGGACCCTGTGATAACTTCCGGACCGGTAACAATTCTGATGACGTCTTGAGCGTATTGAGCCAACTCCGGATTTTCCACATTTGCTATCAGTACTGTTGCCGCGCCTTTTTTAGAGGCGTATTGGAGCGCCCCTTTCACAAAAGGTGTTCTACCGCTTGCGGTAATACCAATCAAAATATCCGTAGTGTTTATATTCAACTGCCCCAACGCTTTCTCAGCTTCTTCTTCACTATCCTCAACCGCTTCAAGACTTTTGTAGACAGCTTCTTTCCCGCCTGCCATAACATATGTAAATTTTTCCGGTGAAGCGTTGAAAGTGGGAACAGTTTCTACAGCATCTACAATGGCAAGCCTGCCACTCGTACCCGCTCCGAGATAAATGATCCTGCCGTCATTTCTGTGTGCCCTGATACATTTTTGAACAACTCGTTCAATATCCGGAAGAGCCTCACGAATACAAAGCGGGACTGTGGCATCTTCTTCATTCATAATCCTCAAGATCTCATCCACAGACATGGAATCAATGTTAACGGTCTTGGGATTTCCACGTTCGGTATCCAGATTTTTCAATGTCCTCACTTCCTTATTTTTTTAAATGTCATAACATTATACCAGTATTTGATTGTTTTCGCAAATCCTGATTGATTTTTTTCCTGTTACTTTAAAAAAAGATGTTATAATATGAAAACTTGTATCAAAACGACGAGGGGATTTTGTATGGATAAAAAAGAGAACAACGATTTTCGATTATATGCGGATGCTGCTCCCTTCGCAACATTGATTTACGATGTTTCTAAAAAATGGATATATGCCAACAAAGAAGCCCAGAAATTAACCGGTTTCAATGGTGTTGAGTTGTCATCACAAAACTTTTGGTGTATTGTGGAAAAGAAATTTCAACAGACAATCAAGGAAAGAGGTCTGGCAAGACTAAACGGAGACTGGCCAAAAGACAGATATGAACTCCAACTCATAAGAAAAAACGGTGAACACAAATGGGTTGAGATACACATGAATAAAATACAAATTGAAGGAAAAACAGCCATCATCGTGGGTGCCGTTGATATAGATAACAAAAAGAAAAATGAAATGGATCTGATTAAAAGCCGTGAGCAATATAAAATTCTTGCGGACAACTTGATTGAGGGGATATTGCTTTTGGACGAAGATTATACAGTAGAATTTACCAACCCCTCTGTTTACCACACCCTTCTCAAATCTCCTGAATCAATCATTGGCAAAAATATCATGCATGTCTGTTATTACGAGCATCGATTTAAGTTTATGGATTTATTAAGGTCCGCCAAAGAAAACGGGTTTTGTGTAGAAGAATTTAATTTCAGCCATGAAAACAGAACTTTATTATTCGAGCTCCATGCAAAATACATTGAAAACGAAAGTAAATACCTGGTGGTCATGCATGATATTACAGACCGCGAAATGGCTAACAAGAACGAAAAAAACCTGGTAAAACTCCAAAATACTTTTATTAAACTCTTATCTGAAATAGTAAAAACCGGAATAGATGAAAACACATACACCAGAGTACTCAAGATGGCCATCGATATCGTACCGGGTGTACAAGCCGGCAGCGTCTTGTTAAGAGACGGGAAGAATTTCCGTTTCGCAGCCGCCATCGGTTATGATTTTTCCCTATTGAAGAAGGTCACATTAAAAGAAGCGGAACTTCTTCAAACAAGAAACCACGAAATTGGTGTAATTAAAAATCTACAGGAGAAAAACACTAGAAATTTGGATAATGACAGGAGTTTTGTCCTAAATACTGCAGGAAGAACAAATGAAATCATTGAGATGCTTTCAATCCCAATCATCATACATTCAAAAGTCTTGGCTTTCTTCAATTTGGACAACCTTGAAAATAAAGCAAAAATAACTGAGGAGTCCATTAAAATTGCCCGTCTTTTTTCAGATGTCATGACGGCAATTATGCAAAAGAACGAATATGAACAGGCCCTTTCCAAAAAAAATCAGGAACTGAAGAAGCTCTCGAATTACGATCCGCTCACGAATCTGGCCAACAGGCGTTTTTTGTCTGAAAACATCACAAAACTCTTTCAGGAAGTCGAGCAAGCGGGAACGACTCTATACATGCTGTATATCGACTTGAATAATTTTAAAAGCATAAACGACAATTACGGTCATGAATTTGGCGATCTTCTTTTATCAGAATTTGGGAAGAGGATTAAAGACAGAGTAAGAAATGCGGACATGGTCTCCAGGATAGGGGGGGACGAGTTTCTGTTGATTATGACCTCTTTGTCCAAAGACGACTTGATCAAATTCCTGAACAGGTTTATCGAGGAGATCAAAGAACCCTTTTTTATCGGGTCAAAAAAGTTTTACATATCCTCGAGCATCGGAATATCTCAGTTTCCGGCAGACGGTAAAACATTCCAGGAATTGCTGAAAAAGGCAGATATTGCTATGTATAAGGCAAAAAAGGGATCCCTTCAATACACCTTTTTCGAATGCTCTTGAAAAAATTTGATATTTTTAGAAATATTTTCATTTTTGCTGTTTTTATCTTTACGAAACTTGATAGCTTGTGTTATAATTAAACAATGGTTTCGATAGTTAATTTATTGAGAGATGATGCGTATGGTTCGTAATGAGTTTTTGGATTCATTCAAGTATCATTATAAAGATATAAAAAGCAACTCCCTGCTGGTCTTTCTTAAGGATTTAGACGGTAGAATATTGTATTGCTCCGATTCCTTTGCAGATATTCTTAAAGATACGGAAAACCTTCAAAGTAAAAAGACCACGGAGATTTTTTCTGATGATTCTTCAAAAATAGAAGAGACGGACCGCTACATTATTGAAAAACAAAAACCCGTTACTATTGATGTATGCTTTAGAGCCGGCCAACAAGATCAAAAATGGCTCAAATTGGATAAAATGCCTTACTTCAACGATAAAGAAGAACTCACTGGCATACTCGTATTTGCTTCAGATATATCAGATAAGGTTTTTATCAAACTTCAGGCCGAGCAACTCTATACCATTTTAAACGCCCATCTTCAGGTTGAGGAAACTCTTAAAAATACCTCCCATGTCTCAGATTTTACAGAGATGTTAGCAGAAAATCTCTCAAAAGCAGACCTTTTCACAGCTGTTATGGTGGAGATGCTTTTGGATTCTGAAAAAACGCAGACAAAAGGAAACGCCTCCTGGCAATTACAAGATGGTACCCGTCAAACAAAAGAAACCAAAAACAGTCTGTGTACCCATTGCAGAGAGTTGATAGAAAAAAATGACGAAAATAATTATTTCATTAAGAATGCCGATGCACATTGCCCCTGGGTAAATGACTTTGGGCAGTCAAGGGTATTCATCTCCAAAATACAATACGGGTCTAAGATTTATGGGACTCTTTGCATCAGACTTCAAAAAGAATGGCAAGTTGAAGATCAAACAAACAATTTGTTGAACCGATTAGCGGGTAAAATTGCCTTTGGTTTTTATACACTTGAAACACAAGAACAGATCACTCGGATTCAAAACGAGATGGAACGCCGACTTAAAATATACAAAATAGCTCTGGATGCCATTAACGATGGGGTTTTTGAATGGGACCTTAAAACAAACAAGGCCTTTTTCAGCGATAAATACTATACGATGCTTGGTTATACCCCCGGAGAATTTGAAGCTTCTTTTGAGTCCTGGGAGAAATTGATTCATCCGGAAGATTTGGAAGAGGCCAATAGGATTATTAAACTTCATCTTGAAAACAAACAGGAAGCCTACGAAGTCGAATTTCGCATGAAAACAAAAACTGGAACTTACAAATGGATCCTAGGCAGGGGTAAAGTGTATGAGAGAGACGAAGTTGGGAATGCCAGAAGGGTCATTGGAACACATGTGGATATCTCCGAGTTAAAACAAAAAGAAGAGGAATTGGCTGAAAAAAACGATCAACTTGAAAATGTCAACGAAGAATTAAAAGCCAATAACGAAGAGATTCTTCAGATGAATGAGGAATTGGAAAAGCTTTACAGCGAACAGGAAGCCCTCACAGAACAGTTAAATCGCATGTTGAAACTGATGGGCCAGATAGCCCTTTTCGAAACCAGCGAAGAAGAATTTCTTGAAGAGGCCCTTGACCTGGCTTTAAATCTTGTTCCTAAATCACATCGCGGAAGAATCAGGATGCTGAAAGATAAAACATTTAAACTTTTTGCCTCTTTAGGTAATAATGAAACCCGTCTGGAAAACATTGATCTGAATAAAGACTATATATCTAACTTGAGTAATTCGAAAATCGTAACCAAAGAAAATATCAAGGAATATTATCTTTGTGATGCTGAAACAGATCAAAATAGCAACACGATTTTTTCAAACCTCAAGGAAAGCATCATAACACCTGTCAAATGGAATGACAGCATCATCGGCAGTATCGAAATAGATAATTTAAACGAATCTGATGAATTCAAGATCACGGATATTAAGAAAATGGACAGCTTTTCAAATCTGCTTTCCGTTTTTTATCGTTTGAGAAAATACATCAACGAAGAGGGAAAATTTCAAACCGACCTTATGCTCACACTGGTCAAAGCCCTTGAATACTACGATGAATATACTCGAGGTCACTCGGAAAGGGTTGCCAAATGGTCTGTAGAACTTGCAAAGATAATGAATGTAAGCCCTGAAGGTCAGAAAAAGATCTATTATGCCTCCTTAATGCACGATATAGGAAAGATATTTGTCCAGCAATCCGTTCTCAACAAAGTGAGTCCTCTAACGGAAGAAGAGTTTAATCTCATACAAATTCATCCGGTAAAAAGCGCTGAACTTATTAACAAAGTAGAGGGTATGGAAAGCTTTTCAAGGATCGTCAGACACCATCATGAAAAATACAACGGAAAAGGTTACCCGGACGGCTTGACGGGAAAAGCCATTCCCTATTTTTCAAGAATCATAACGGTTGCCGATGCCTACGATGCCATGACCAGCGAAAGACCTTACAGAAGACCCTTAAGTCCCGAAGAAGCCGCAAAGGAACTGAGAAGATGCAAAGGCTCTCAGTTTGACCCGACTTTAATCGATCCCTTTATCGAAAAGGTCATCATGAAGAAATAACCCGTTAGAAAACGTTTTTAACTATAGTTTCATTAAATGCCCCTCTTAAGAGGGGCATTTGTAATGTTTGAAAGAGGGCAAGAGAATTATAATTGTTTTTTTCGTCATATCTCCGGAGGTTGATTATATGTATAAGAATATATTGCAAACCATTGGGGGAACCCCGCTGGTTAAGATAAACAAATTAAACACCAACGAGGGTGTTGAATTGCTGGCTAAAATTGAAGGGGCAAACCCCACAGGAAGTATCAAAGACCGCATTGCCTTGAAGATGATTGAACAGGCAGAAGCCCTTGGGAAATTGGAAAAGGGGAAAACAATCATCGAACCCACTTCAGGAAATACCGGAATCGGTTTGGCAATGATTGGAGTAGTCAAAGGCTACAAGGTCGAAATCGTGATGAGTGAGAAGGTTTCCATAGAAAGGCGAAAAATGATCGAAGCCTTTGGAGCAAAAGTCACATTAACCGCTGCAGATGGTGGAACAGATGCCGCAATAAAAAAGGCGAAGCAGTTGGTGGAACAATATCCGGAAAAATACTTTATGCCTTATCAGTTTTCCAACGAATACAATAAACTGGCTCATTATAAAACTACCGCTGAAGAAATCTGGAAAGATACCAACGGCACCATTACCCATTTTGTCTCAGGTGTGGGTACCTCCGGTACGCTCATGGGCGTTGCCAAAGGCTTAAAAGAAAACAATCCCAATATAAAAATAGTAGAAGCCCATCCCGTTAAAAACCATTACATTCAGGGACTTAAAAACATGGAAGAAGCGATCATTCCGGAATTATACGATCCCTCTATCATCGATGAATCCATCATGGTGGAAAGCTGCGATGCCATCCGGATGTCCAGAAGAATCATAACCGAAGAAGGCATATTCGTCGGCATGAGCAGTGGCGCTGCCATGATAGCCGCCTTGGAAGTCATCAAAAAACTCAAATCGGGAACGGTAGTGTGTATTTTCCCGGACAGGGGAGAGAAATATCTCAGCACGAGGATGTTTTCCGATTGTGAATAGTGCTCATTCCCAAAGGGAATGAGCTTAGAAGTTTTGCCGTTGGCAAAACTTCATGGATTTTTTAAAAGTGACCTTGGAGTATTTTACCTTCGGTAAAAACTCCACGCTTGATTTGGGAAATAGCCTTATTTATTGGGAATGAGCTTAGAAGTTTTGTTCTTATATTTTAAACATTGTATTCATCCTTAACCCATCTTTCGGGGTTTCTTTGGATATACAAAAGACTTGAAAATAGTTTTGCTAACACATTGGCATCAAGACCATTTCAAAGCAACTACAATCAAGAAACTGCACTACGACTATCCTTTGTTACGGTTCACGTGCGGTGAGTGGCTTTTGGATAAGATGCTTGAAATAGGTATCAGCAGAAAACAAATAGATGTACTGTCTTTCGATTCTACTTTCCACTACGGAACATTCAGTATATACCCTTTCCCTTTGTTCCATAATGTTCCGAACTGTGGATATAAAATAACCTTAGCAAGCGGTACAATGATGTATGCAACTGATACGTGCGAGATTAAGGAAAAGCTTCCGAACCTTGATTTATATATGATAGAGGTCAATTACAACGCTGTGGAACTGCAAGAGCGCATAGACGAGAAGATACTAAACGGTGAGGCCTTTATCTACGAATACAATGTGCGTAAATATCATATGTCAGAGGAAACAGCGAAACAATATATAATCAACAACGCAAAACAGGATAGTGTGTATATCGAAATGCACGGTCAT
>CAZRYM010000038.1:0-11368 GCA_964604305.1 uncultured Thermotogaceae bacterium
CGAGGCCGGAAATCTCCCACCGCCGCGGCCATGACAATGACCCGGGATTGATTAAAATAGCGAAACACCACCTCATTCATCTCCAATGCCGTTTCCACCCGGATCACCTTGACCCCTTCCGGGTATCGGCATACCGGACCGGAGACAAACACCACCTCATCGGCATACTTTGACGCGAACTCATGGGCAAGATGCAACCCGGTAATGCCGGAGGAACGATTACCGATAAAACGTACCGGATCAATGGGTTCAAACGTCGGTCCGGATGTAATGAGAACCCGCTCAAACACGTTCCGCCCCCAGGCAGAACGCTACGATACTCCGCGGATCCGGCAACCTTCCGGAACCCGATGTCCGACACGCCAGTTCTCCGCTTTCCGGAGGAATCATCTCAACGCCCCGGGATTCCAGCGTAACCATGTTCTGCTGAACAGCGGGATGTGTCAGCATCCCGTCATTCATTGCCGGAGCCAGTACCACCCTGCCGGGAAAGGCCAGGTAAACGGAAGACAACAGATCATCCGCGATTCCTCCCGCCATTTTCCCGATGATGTTCGCGGTTGCCGGTGCCACCAGCATCAGATCATGATTCTGCCCCAGGTGGATATGGAGGAGCGGATCCCCTCCATCCACGAACCAATCCCAGTGAACCCGACCCGGGATAAAAGTGTCAAATGTAAGAGGTTGAATGAAACGGCAGGCATTCCGGGTCAGGATCACACTGGCATCATGTCCCCGGCGCTGGAACTCTCTCAGAATCTCTACGGATTTATAGGCTGAAATGGATCCGCTGACACAAAGAAGTATATTCATAGACCTTCTCCCAGAATCCGGCGGATCTGTTCCGTCTGCATGGAGGTCTGTGCCTCCAGTGCCCGTACGATATGAATCAGTGAATCCAGGGCGACATCCAGGGCGTTGTTTACGATCACATATGAATAATCACTGTAGCATGCCATTTCCCTCCGGGCAGTCTCCAGACGCTTCTTCATTTCCGGCGAAAGCCGGGTTTCCCGTTTGACCAGGCGATTGCGCAACTCTTTCATGGACGGGGGCAATATGAATACGGACCAGCTATGGGTAAAACGGTTGCGGATTGACGCACTCCCCTGGACATCCAGATCCAGTACCAGGATATGCCCGGAGTTCGCCCGCATGTGGATCTCATCCCAGCTGGTTCCGTAGCGATGATCGTGAACATCCGCCCATTCCACAAACGCGTTCTCCCCGATCATCCGGTCAAAAGTCTCTCTCGATACAAAGTGATAGTCCCTGCCGGACTGTTCACCCGGTCTTCTGGGTCGTGTCGTATGAGATACTGAAAACTCCAGGTCCGGAATTTCCATGAGCAGCCTCTGGATCAGGGTGGTTTTCCCGCTGCCTGAAGGTCCTGAAACAACCAGAATTCCGGCACCCGCTTCACGCGTCATGGTTTCGCCTCCCCGGAAGGTCCGACATCCAACGATCCGGCATCAGGAGGTTTTCCGCACGACTTCGTCGTCAGACCGTGCATCTTCCATACGCGCCGCCAGGGAAGTGGCTGAAATCGCGGACAGAACGACAACGCCGGAGATGGTCACCACCAGGGCGCGAACTTTTTTTCCCATGGTGGCATCAATCAATTCCCCTTTGTCACGCTTTTCTCGTATAAACCGCTTAACCGGCGCGGAACCGGGAAGAATCAATGCCTGAACCTGCTCCGCGGCCACACTGTTTCCGAATCCGACATTCAGCAGAATTCTATTCGACATTCTGCACCTGTTGTCGAATTTTATCGATCTCTCTTCTCACCATCAGAACCTTCTGGTGAATATCCATGGAACCCGTTTTAGAGGCGATGGTATGCGTCTCCCTCAGCATTTCCTGTGAGAGAAAGTCCGCTTCCCGCCCCTTCACGGAAGCATCCCGGTCATCAATCAGCTTTCCCAGCCTGGAGGTGTGGGTTTCAAGCCGCTGTATCTCTTCCTGAATACAGCTCTTTTCAGCTGCCAGCGCCGCTTCCTGGGAGATCCTTCTTTCATCCAGTTCGTATTCCTTCACGAATTTCCGGATCTTATCCCGAATGGTTGAAAATAATTCATTTTCTATTTTTTCCGCTTCCGCGTTGATCTCTTTCAGGTACCCCTGAATCCGTGTAAGGGAATCCCGGATATTTGTCCGGATATAGCTGCCCTCAGCCGCTCTGCTGCTCACGAACTCATCACATACGCCACTGATTGCCTGACGGATCCGTTTCAGAGCGGAAGGAGAAAAATTTTCAAATACATAATCCAGATGGAAGATCATGGGGATCTTCATCAGGGAGTCCAGTGAAAGATTGATGGGGAATCGATGACGGCGGTTGAAGTGCGCCATCTTATCCAGAATCTCTTCCAGCAGGAATTCATTGAACTGGATGTTCCATTTCAGTGGATCCCGTTCAAAAAGATTGAATACGATTTCCACTTTCCCCCGGAACACCTGATCCTTCAGAATCTCCTTGATCAGTTTTTCTGAATTGGGCGTCACACCGGTTCCCTTGAAATGAAAATCAAGGAATTTGTGGTTCAGGGATTTAATGGATATGTTGAAGGAGAAATCTTCAAATTCGAACCGCCCTTGAGCGAATCCGGTCATGCTTTTCATGGGTCACATTATAATATCCATTTCAGGGAATTGCAAGTTATACAGGGAATAGTAGAGGCCCCGGCGTTTGAGAAGTTCCCCATGGTTTCCCGCCTCACGGATCCTCCCGTTTTCAATCACCAGTATATGGTCCGCCTCGATGATGGTGGAAAGTCGATGCGCGATCACGAATGTGGTTCGATTCTCCATCACATCCAGCAATGCTTCCTGAATCGCCTTTTCGGACTCGGTGTCCAGTGATGAGGTGGCCTCATCAAAAATCAAAATACGGGGTTGGCGATAGATCGCCCGGGCAATCAAAATCCTCTGCCGCTGCCCATTGGAGAGGAACACGCCCCGTTCCCCCACCATGCTGTTGTATCCTTCCGGCAGGGCTTCAATGAATTCATTGGCTCTTGCAATGCTGGCAGCTCTTATATGAAGAAAATTACAGTAATTTATTGGAGTGGGACTGGCAATACAGAGATCATGGCAAAAGCAATCGCAGAAAGTGCTAAAAAAGACAATGTAGAAGTGAAATTATTGAGAGTTGCTGATGCAAATATTAAAGATGTTGAAGAAGCTGATGTTCTTGCCTTGGGATGCCCATCAATGGGTTCTGAAGTTCTTGAGGAAGATGAAATGGCTCCTTTTATAGAAAGCATTGAATCCACCATAAAGGATAAAAGCGTTATACTCTTCGGTTCTTATGGCTGGGGTAGTGGTGAATGGATGGAGAATTGGGAAGAACAAATGTTGAGATATGGATCCAAACTTATCGCAGAGAGTTTGATTATCAATGAAGAGCCCGATGAAGAGGGTTTGAATCAATGCTATAAGTTTGGACAATTATTGTAGTGAATAGAGAAAAGAGAGATTAAAATAATGAGATAAATAGTAAGAACTCATCTATTAAAAGATGAGTTCTTTTAATGTAAGCAATCATTGATTACTTGTTTTATGAGGAGACAAAAATAAATATTTGTAGACTAAACAGTTTGATAATGCTCTTAATTAAATATAAATATGAAGATTTTTAGTGTACAGCAATGTAATGATGAGATAATCATAACGGTGTAAGTAATACTTAAAAGGGGTATACTGATAAAATGACCATTGTTATTATGATATACATCATATATAATATAAATTTGGACAATAATCATTAAAAATTTCGCATACTACTTGAAACGTGTTATACTTAGGTTCGAAAAATAGAATTCGGATATTTAAATCGGAAGCAGAAAAACAAACGATGAAATTATACATGAATATGGATGAGAAGGATATGCTTTTATAGCAGGAAGAGGTATAAAATGACTGAAAATAAGAAATTAAGTGAAAAAACGATTGAGAAATTTAAAGATTTTCCCGTTGATAATCAAATCAAGAGGGCTTTAAGCGAGTTAGGTTTCCACAAACCAATGGAGGTACAGACAAAGACTATACCTATGATTCTAGAAGGTAAAGATTTGATTGTAAAATCTCAAACAGGTAGTGGTAAAACTGCAGCATTTGCAATTCCAATTTGTGAAAAAGTAGACATCACATTGGACCGACCTCAAGCGTTGGTGCTAGCACCGACAAGAGAGTTAGCATTGCAAGTAAAAGAAGATATTTTTGATATTGGAAGACACAAGGGTGTTACTTGTTGTGTTATATATGGTAAGCAGTCTATACAGGATCAGAGAAAAGAATTATCTAAGAATCCCCACGTGATAGTAGCCACTCCTGGTCGAATTATGGACCATATATTAAAAAAGAATGTGAAATTACGTGAACTTAAATATTTAGTGATTGATGAAGCGGATGAAATGTTGTTGATGGGTTTTCAAGAACAGCTTGAAACAATCATTAAAAAACTTCCTGATGATCGAGTGACATTGCTTTTTTCAGCAACTATGCCAGAAAGAGTTCAGCAATTAAGCCAGATTTACATGAGAAGTCCTCTGAATATTGAAATAGAATCTGAAGTCAGCACGATTGATAAAATTGAACAGATATACTATCTCGTAGATGGTCTTAAAAAAGTTGATTTTATGAAGAAAATGATTAAACATGAAAATCCGGATAAGACAATTATATTTTGTAATACTCAGGAGCAGGTCAGTAATCTATATGAAATTATGAAAAAATCAGAGCGAAGTCTTGTTTTTGTTCATGGTGGATTGGATCAGGGATTGCGAGTGCAGAGATTAAAAGCCTTTAAAAGAGGCGAATATAAAATGTTAATTGCAACAGATGTAGCAGCTAGAGGCCTTCATGTGAAAGGTGTAACTCATGTCATCAATTATGGTGTACCATTTGATCATGAAAATTACGTTCATAGAATTGGTCGTACAGGTCGAGTCGATGAACACGGTATTGCTATAACGATGGTCATTCCTAAAGAATTGGAAAGATTTAATGAGTTGCAAGAGTTTCTTGGATATACAATACCTTGCAAGGGTGGACATGTTGACAAAAAACCAAAAGCTTCGAAATTGAGAGCTAGCGCGAAACAAAGATATAAAGCAGAGAAGAGAAAAGGACAAAAGGCAATTATTCAAGTTAATGCAGGGAGAAGTAATAGCCGACTTAAATCTGGAGACTTTCTTTCAGCAATTAGAAATATTCAAGATGTTTATAATGAAGATATTGGAAAGATTGATATTAGAGAGACAGTCACCAATATAGAAATTCATGATGGAAAAGAAGACCTTATATTAAAAGCATTTAAAACGAAAAAGATTAAAGGAAAGTTATATCGTGTAAAACGCGGTTAAATATTTAAAGATTGATGAGATTTCATATCTCATCGATCTTTTTTTTATGAAAAATAAATCAAAATCATATATTGTATAATGTAAAAACAATTATAATCTACAATTTGCTATAATGAATAAAAGATAGCAATAGATTAGAGTTTATAGATTCAGTTATTGATACTTCAATAAATTTATTTGAAAGTGAGATTAACTATGAGAGAGGCAATGTATTTAAGAAAAGCAATGTTAGAAGATGTGCCAAGGATTTGCCAATTAATCATTGACTCATTTAACTTGTTTATCGGAGAAAGCTATTCTGAAGAAGGAAAAGAGGAGTTTTATAGATTTGTAAATCCGTGTTCAGTTAAAAAAAGAATGAAAAAAGACAATCAAATGATAGTGGCGCAGATAGATGAAGAAATAGTTGGTGTGATTGATAGACGTGAAACGAATCATATTTCATTATTTTTTGTAGACCAAAATTATCTTCGCCATGGAATAGGAAAGAAACTATTAAATAAAGTCATTGAGTTGATTAATAATTCAGATTTAGAAGTGGATTGCATAACCGTTAATTCCTCTCCATATGCTCTAGAGATCTATCGAAGATTGGGTTTTAAATCAATGAGTGATGAGCAAGTGGTAAAAGGGATTAGATTCATACCAATGAGAATGAATCTAAATGATTAAAAGGAGAGATTTTTTATGTCTGTCAAAAAGTTACATCATATATGCATCCAAACTTCAAACTACAAAGAGTCTCTATACTTCTATACAGAGATTTTAGGTTTTGAAGTGATAAAAGAAACGATTGGTTTTCATGCAAGAGATTTTAATACTTGGTTGGAAATGGATTCATTTATGATTGAATTGCAAACACCCAAAAAAGGGGATCAATTCAGCCCATGGAGTAATTTATCTGAGGGCATCGTTCATTTTGCTTTTATTGTGGATGATGTTCAAAAGGAGTACGAAAGAATTAAAAGTAAAGGATATGATCATTTTAAAATCAAGAATGGGAAGATTATTTATGAAGTGGAGAACGGCAAGCTTTTTAAAATCAAAGCACCTGAGGGAACTGAAATTGAAATCAGAGATCTGTCCATTTAAAAATAGATGACTTTAAATAGTGAAAATACACAAGAAATGAAAAGTGAGGAAACATAATGAAAAAAGGAAAAAGTAATTTCAAGATTATACCACCTAGGATTGATGAAGAAGATCTACAAGTTCAAACCTTGGAATTTAATTTTGAAGATGAAGAACAAGTTTGTGAGAAGTTGATTGCGGATTGTGTTATTGAAAATCAAGATATAAAAAGAATTAACCTTAAACAAATCATATTTCGAAATGTCTCATTTAAAGAAGTGGATTTTAGCAAAGCAGATTTTGAAGATGTAAGATTTGAAAACTGTGATGTATCAAATATAAAATTCAGTGGTGCTATTGTTTACCGTACTGTATTTGAAAATTGTAAAATTTATGGTACCAACTTTAGTGATGCAACATTCCAAAATGTTGTTTTTCTAAATTGTAATGGAAGATACTCAAACTTTAGTTTTTCATATTTTAAAAACTCTAAATTCGAAGAAACAATATTGACTTCATCGGACTTTCAGAATTCGAAATTTATTGATATCCAGTTTGTAAATTTAGACTTTCAAAATGCTATGATGGCGGGAACTAGTCTAAAAGGAATTGACATCACTACCTGTGAAATTGAGGGTATTATTCTAAACAGTCAAGATGTGAGAGGGTTAATAGTGTCACCATACCAGGCAATGTCTTTATCAAGACTATTGGGATTAGTGTTAAAAGATGAATAGTTAATTCAAGACGCTCTGATGTAAATGTATATTTCTAGAACGCAACGAGCATGGAAGATTTATGAGTAGATACCGAGATAGATATTTATGATTTTAATAAATTAAACAACTAAAAAATTCTTTATGATATAGTGCTTTCACAAAAGCACTATATTTTTAGTGTTATTATGTTGTATAATATAAGGTAGTGTATTTTACAATAGATTAGTTAAAAGGTTGAAATTTAAGCAAAAATTTGTTTTTATTCGTTTTTAAATGAAAGGTCAATTATGAAAAAAAGTGAAAAAGGTGAACCACAACAAATGAATAATAAACAATTGATTGCCATATTGAGACCAGATGGCTATTTTGATATAGATTGGCAAGAAATCAAAGGCCATATGAGTAAGGCAGAACTATCAATTCGAACTGAACTTTATGAAGACTTTCAGTCAGACCCTTATAGGACTCTTTTGATATTGGGATTACAGGATAAGCGGATTAAGAGTTCGGATTCTCTTAGCTATTTGCGAAGTATAGCGATTTATTTTGTGAGAAAAATGTCGAAAAGGCCTGATCTTGAATTGATTAGGGATCGAATGTTAGTTCGATTGGACATAGATGAAATTGAGAGTTTCTTAAAGAAAGCTCCATTTTTAATTGGAGAAGGTTATTTAGATTCTCATTGGATCAAATTATTATGGAAAAATATCAATCGCTCTTATTGTGAAATGATAAGAATGTATGTTGGAAGTGTAGAGGATTTCTTAGATTCTTATAACCCCAATATTCATCTCATTAGAAGGATATATTTTCATCTTGTAGAAAATAAAACAGGTGGATCTCCATTTGCTTTCTTAGCGACTTATTCTGCTTATATCAATGAAGAAGGAAATGTGAAACATCTTCCTTTAAAAAATGCACTCATGGAGTATGATGGAGATCATTCGCGTCTGATGGAATTGCTTTCTCCTGTGACTCAAGCGAGCCAAAAGAGTTCTTTTATATCCCAATTGGTTGATTCTGGTGATTTATTTGAGTCAATTAAATTGGATGCTGATCAAGCCTATACTTTCCTAAAAGAAGTTCCACTTTATGAGAAAGTTGGGATCTCATGTAGAATTCCAAATTGGTGGAAAAGTAAATCTGATTCACTAAAGATGGCAATTACTGTTGGTAATAATTTGACTAGAAGAATCAACTTTGATTCAATTGTAGATTTTGATGCAAATTTATATCTTAGCGGTGAAAAAATAGAAACATTTGAGTTAAAGAAATTATTATCGGAAACAGAAGGATTGGCATTTATCAAAGGTAAATGGGTGGAAGTCAATCATAAAAAATTAGAAGAAACATTAAAGGCTTATGAAAAAGCTCAAAAGATAATGAATGGTACAGAGTTGAGTATGATTGAAGCCATGAGGTTTCAGTTAAATGCGGATAAGGTTTTTAATATTTCAAAAGATATATTTGAAATCGAAGTGACAAATGGTGAGTGGATTGATGCAGTTGTATCTCAATTGACGCAACCTTCAGGTATAGAAAATATCAATCCTGGTTTAGATTTTTCTGGAGTTTTAAGACACTATCAGGAGATTGGACTAAACTGGCTGTATTTTATGAAAAACCTTGGGTTAGGAGCTTGCTTAGCAGATGATATGGGATTAGGTAAGACAATTCAAGTAATTGCACTTCTTAACCACTGTAAGGATACTAAAAAAGAAAAATCACTAATTGTTGTTCCTGTATCACTTATTGGAAACTGGATGAATGAAATTGATAAAAATGCACCAGCATTAAAATATTGCGTACTTCATGCAAGTGAAAATAAGGATTTTCTTGACGATATGGATTTTACCAAAGGAGATTATGATATTTATCTTACCTCATATGGTTTATTGTCAAAATATGATTGGATGTCAGAAGTCAAATGGGATTCAATTATTCTAGATGAAGCCCAAGCAATTAAAAATCCAAGAACTAAAAGAACAAGATCTGTAAAAAAATTAAATGCTGATTTCAGAGTCATTATGACTGGAACACCAATAGAAAACCGACTCTCAGATTTATGGTCTCTCTTTGATTTTCTTAATAAGGGTTTACTAGGTACAAATAGTGAATTTTCTTCATTCACTAAGAATTTAGAAGATGATCAAGCGGATTATGGTAAATTAAAAGAGGTTGTCAGTCCTTTCATATTGAGAAGATTAAAGACTGATAAGACAATTATCTCAGATTTACCAAATAAAATTGAAATGAAGACCTATTCCAATCTCTCAAGGAAGCAAACGGTTCTCTATAATGAATTAGTAAAAGATCTAAAACTAAAATTCGAGACATCAAGAAGTGGTATTCAGCGAAAAGGATTAGTTCTATCTTCTATTATGAAATTTAAGCAGATTTGTAATCATCCAGACCAGTATTTGGGTCAAAGAAGTTATTCTGAAAAGGATAGCGGGAAATTTGAAAGACTGCGTGAGGTTTGTGAGAATATTTATAGAAAAAGAGAGCGGGTTATCATCTTTACTCAGTTTAGAGAAATGACAGGACCTTTAGATATTTTTCTTGAGAGTATATTTAAGCATAGAGGATTAGTGATCCATGGTGGGACTGCGGTGAAAAAGAGAAAAGAAATTGTGGAGAAATTTCAGGGTCATGAATATGTACCCTATATGGTACTCTCCATTAAAGCAGGTGGTGTGGGTTTAAATCTCACAAAAGCCAATCATGTCATTCATTTTGATCGCTGGTGGAATCCATCAGTTGAAAATCAAGCGACAGACCGTGCTTTTAGGATTGGGCAAATGAAAAATGTCATTGTTCATAAATTTATCATGAGAGGAACAATTGAAGAAAAAATTGATTTAATGATTGAAGATAAGATAAAGCTATCTGAAGAAATCATTTCGAATAATCAGATTAATCTGATCTCTCAGATGAATAATGAAGAATTAATCGACTTATTTACTTTAAAAATATAGAATTTTAAGAAGAGATAAATAAGGCATACAATTAGATTGAAAATGCTTAAGTGTAGCGGGATGAAAAACCAACAGCATTATTTAGTGATGTAGATGCATTGGAAGAATATAACCTAAAGCAACTTCTATTATTCGAAAGTTGCTATGTACGCAATAAGTGGAAGAAGGAGAAGATATGAAGATATTATATTATGATGTTTTTTGTGGCATTAGTGGAGATATGAATTTAGGCGCTTTGATTGACTTAGGTGTTCCTAAATCACACTTAATTGAAGAACTTAAAAAAATAAATCTTAAAGGTGAATACCATCTAGAGATTAAAACAGATATGAAAATGGGAATCACAGGAACAAAAGTAGATGTTATATTAACAGAAGAATTGAAGAAACAAAGGAAATTCAAATTAACAAATACCAAAATGAAAGCTGTTAAATTATCAAAGGACAGTCAGGGTCACGGCCATGGTGGTGGACATGATCATCGAACCTATATGATTATCAAAGATATGATTGAAGGAAGCACTCTATCTGAAAAAGTTAAAAAGATGAGTGTTGACATGTTTTACCATGTGGCGAAAGCAGAAGGAAAGGTCCATGGTAAGCCATTGGAAGAAGTTCATTTTCACGAAGTGGGTGCAGTAGACTCCATAGTGGATATCATTGGTGCAGCTATTTGTATTGATTATCTAAAAGTGGATCAGATTTGGGCTTCTAGTATTCAAGTAGGTGGTGGAATGGTGATGTGTGCTCATGGCATGATGCCGGTCCCAGCACCTGCGACTGCTGAAATTCTTTTCGATGTACCGCTTAAATACGGAGCAGTCCAATCAGAATCAACGACACCAACGGGTGCGGCGATTATAAAATCCAATGTTGTTCATTTTACTGATCAATACGATTTTAAAGTTGAAAAAGTAGGTTATGGATTGGGAACTAAGAATTTCGATATTCCCAATGTATTGAGAGCCTATATCGGAGAGACAAAAATAAACTCCCTTCTTGATTTAGAAACAGAAACTCAATATATGATTGAAACGAATATAGATGATATGAATCCAGAGTATTACGAGCATATTGAGGAAAAACTTTTTTCAGCAGGTGGGTTAGATGTCTATAAGACGGCCATTATGATGAAGAAAAGTAGACCAGGAATTAAGTTGAGTGTCTTATGTAAAGCAGAAGATCGTAACGCAATAATGAAAATCATCTTAGTAGAAACAACTGCAGCAGGT
>CAZRYM010000038.1:11437-17108 GCA_964604305.1 uncultured Thermotogaceae bacterium
ATATATGCTAAAAAGGAACTTTAAGACAGTTAAAACAGAGTATGGAGATATTCAAGTAAAAGAATTGTGTTTGAATGGTGAAGTTATAAAAAGCAAAGCTGAATATGACGATTGTAAACGTCTGGCAAATGAAAACAATGTATCATTGAAAATGATCTATCAAGCAGTATATAAAAGTGAGGAACACTGATCATGAATGACAAATTGAATGAATTAATCAGTTATTTCAAAAATCTTGGAAAAGTTGCTATTGCATTTTCTGGAGGAGTAGATAGTACATTTTTAGCATATGTTGCTTATAGTGCTCTCGGTGAAGAGGCAGTGGCAATTACTGTGGATTCACCCTATATTCCTCGATGGGAACTTGAAGAAGCAAAGACATTAGCTGCACAAATTGGAATTCGGCATGAAATTATAACAATTGCTCTGCCAAAGATTATTGAAAATAATCCAGCTAATCGATGCTATTTATGCAAGACAATCGTATTTAAAACGATTTTGGATAAGGCTATTGAGTTGGGAGTAAAATACGTTTCAGATGGTTCTAATTACGATGACTTATCAGATTATCGACCTGGAATGGTCGCTTTAAAAGAATTGGAAATTAAGAGTCCACTGCTTGAATGTGGTTGGACGAAAGATATGATAAGATCAGCATCAAAAGAAGCTGATCTTGCAACACATGATAAACCTGCTTATGCGTGTCTATTGACTCGTATTCCATATGATAGTGAAATTAATATGGAAATACTTGAAAGAATTGAAAAATCAGAAGTATATATGATGTCAAAGGGTTTTAGAGCAATACGAGTGAGAGCTCACGATGATTTGGCTAGAATTGAAGTGGCCACTCATGAAAGACATCGATTGTTTGATGAAAAGCTGTTAGATGAGATATCGACAACTTTAAAGAGTTTTGGGTTCACTTACGTTACAATAGAAGCTTCTGGATATAAAATGGGTAGTTTTAATCAGCAAATCAATCAATAGAATCTGCTAAAAGAATAGGAGATGTAGTGATGAATAGAGAAAAACTTGAACAATTGTTAAAGCAAGTTAAAGAGAATACTATAGATGTTGATTCAGCAATGAAAACATTGGAACAATTACCTTTTAAGGATTTGGATTTTGCAAAAATCTACAATCACAGCGAAGAAAGAGTTGGTTATCCTGAAGTTATTTATGGTGAAGGAAAGACAGTTGAACAAGTCGTGAAAATTAGCGATTACATGAATAAAAGAGGGGAAAATGTCTTGATTACAAGAACCCAGCCAGGAATGTATGAAGGCGTTTTGAAGGTCTGCCCTCATGCTGAATATAACCAGATTGCTAGAACAATTTGTGTTAAGAATAGAGAAGTAGAGATATCAAAGGGTTATATTGTTATTGTTGCTGCTGGGACATCTGATTTACCGGTTGTTGAAGAGGCCTATGAAACTGCAAAATTACTTGGTAACCGTGTCGAGAAAGTCATTGATGTTGGTGTGGCAGGAATTCATCGTCTATTTTCAAGATTAGATATTATTAGAGGTGCTAAAGTGGTCATCGTTGTAGCAGGGATGGAAGGCGCCTTGGCAAGCGTCGTTGGTGGATTGGTCGATAAGCCGATTATTGCCGTTCCTACGAGTATTGGATATGGTGCGAATTTAGGTGGTATTTCGGCGCTGTTGTCGATGCTAAACAGTTGCGCCAGTGGAGTGAGTGTTGTCAATATCGACAATGGATTTGGCGCCGCATACAGTGCGAGTATGATTAATAAACTAAAATGATAAATTAAATTATTAAAGGAGTAAGATATGCAATATAGGACAATGCCAGGATCGGATGAAAAACTATCTGTATTGGGATATGGATGTATGAGATTACCGACATATGTTGGTGGTCCAGCATCGAATTTAATAGATAAAGAAAAAGCATTGAAACAGATTAGAGGAGCCATTGACAGGGGTGTCAATTATATTGATACAGCATTTCCTTATCATCTCGGAGCCTCAGAGAGTTTTTTAGGTGAGTACGTCCTAAAGGATGGTTATAGGGAAAAGGTAAAACTTGCTACAAAATTGCCATGTATGGTCATTCGTAAGAAAGAAGCCATATGGGAAACATTTAATAAGCAATTGAAAAAATTGCAAGTAGATTATTTTGATTATTATTTATTGCATTCGATGGATGGAAATTCATGGGATAGGATGTTAGATCTTGATATCATCGAGTTTATGGATGAAGTTAAAGCTTCAGGACAGGTTAAAAAAATGGGTTTTTCTTTTCACGGTAGAAAAGAGGACTTTATGCGAATCTGCGATGGTTATGATTTTGATTTTGCCCAAGTTCAATTCAATATTATTGACGAGAGCTTTCAAGCAGGAATCGAGGGAATAGAATACGCGCATCAAAAAGGGATGGGAATCATCGTGATGGAACCTCTAAGAGGGGGTTCACTCGTCGGTAAAATGCCGAAAGAAGTGCAAAAAATATATGATGAAGCGCCGATTAAAAGAAGCCCTGCAGATTGGGCTTTAAGATGGGTGTGGAATCACCCTGCTGTTCAAGTCGTTTTATCAGGAATGAATGTCGATGAGCATATTGATGAAAATATACGAATCGCATCAGATTCTTTACCAAATGGTATGGCCGATGAAGAACTGCAGATTGTGAAAAATGTCAGAGATACTTATAATAGCCTTCTCCAAGTGGGCTGTACAGGATGTGCCTATTGCATGCCGTGTCCAGCGAAAATTGATATTCCTGCTGCTTTCAAGAATTTAAATAATTATCATATGTTCTCAAAATTTGGTGCAAAAATATCACATGCACAATTTTTAGGTATACAAACAAAAGATGGAAAAGCACATTTCACAGATAGTTGCATTGATTGTGGCAGATGTGAAGAAAAATGTCCTCAGAATATCGAAGTAAGAAAGGTATTTAAACAAGTTCAGAAAGAACTTGAAGTTCCTTCAACAAAATTAATTGCCAGTTTAGGTCGAGTAGTAATGAATAAAGGAAATAAAAAGAGAGAATTAGAGTAAATTGTATTTAAAGTACAACCCATTCGATTCAATATCTTGTGGGTTTTTTAATTCAATAAGTAAATAATTTTAAACGAAATGCCTATAGTTGCTTTTATCATAGACTAATAAGGTATAAAGAAAATAGCTAGCATTCATTTATAGAATGCTGTTAATACGCTAAAAGGAGCCGCTATGCAAATATTTGAAATTGGGTTATTTTCACTAATGATACTATGGGTGATAAACAGCATATTTAGAAGGCAGTACTGTACTATTATAGGTTTTGTTATGATAGCGTTTTTAGTTTGCCATCTAATATTTGAAAGTACAAGATGGCAATTATATCCGATATATTTAGGTAGTTTAATCTGTTTTTTCATCTCATTATATGGATTCGCAAAAAAGATGGATCTTAGGATTGAAAGAACTACTAAAAAAATCATACTTCCAATATTGATTTTTTTAATATTTATATCGATTAGCTCATCTTTAGTTTTCCCTGTATATGATATGCCATTACCCAGTGGAGAATATTCTGTTGGTACAGTGAATTATGAGTTGATTGATTATGAAAGAAGTGCAATTTACAGTGATAATCTCAATGACAACAGAAGAATTAAGATTCAATTGTGGTATCCTGCAGACTCAATTGAAGGATTTGACAGGGTCCCTTGGTTAGAAGATGGGAAGACTGTTGCCAGGCTATTGGCAAATGATATGAATTTACCATCCTTTGTTTTAGATCACACTGCATTGGTGCAATCGAATTCATATAAAAATGCGCCTATTAATGAGGATTTGGAAAGCTTCCCAATAATCATTATTTCCCATGGATGGCGAGGCTTTAGAAATCTGCACACGGATTTAGCTGAAGAGTTAGCAAGTCAAGGTTATGTGGTTGTGAGCATAGATCATACGTATGGTTCTCAGTCAGTTGTATTTAGTGATGGAGAAGTTGCCAATATTAACTACGATGCGCTTCCTAAAAGAGAAATGACGCCCGATTTTATAGATTATGCCAATGCTTTGGTCAACACTTATGCGGGAGATATTATACTGACAATCGATCAATTAGAAAAAATGAATAATGGTCAGGTAGATTCAATCTTTAATAGTAAATTGGATTTATCAAGATTAGGTTTATTAGGCCATTCAACTGGAGGAGGTGCTGATGTTGCAGCAGCTCTTAAGGATGATAGAATTAAAACATTAATCGGCATGGATGCATGGGTAGAACCTCTTAAAGATTCTAAAATAAATCAGGGATTAGATATACCAGCTTTGTTTCTAAGAAGTGGGGAGTGGGAAGTTGGCTTAAACAATTCCAATCTGCTAGCTTTGATGGATGCGAGTGATAAAGCATCCGAACTTTATCAACTAGCGGGTTCAACGCACTCTGATTTCTCAATGGTTTATATGTATTCTCCTTTGACAAAATATATTGGCATTACTGGAGATATAGAAGGGGACGAAGTTCTTATGATATTGAAAGATTTAATATCAGGGTTTTTTGATCAAAATTTGAACTCTCATCAGAATATTGATATAGGAAGTTTAGCTGAAAAGTGGACCAGTGTAAGAAAGATTAAATAGAATATGAAGATATTTAAAGTATAAAAAATCGATTAATTTATGAGAAAAGGCACATTCTGAATTTACAGAATGTGCCTTCTAAAGTTTGTTTGCTGTATATTTGTGCATCACATATTTACAATGTCGAAATCCACATAGAAATAGATGTGGTTTTCTTTTGAATAAACTCCATATTGATTGTGATCAGCCTCTTGAATTGCTTTTATAATTGAAAGCCCTAACCCGTATCCTCCATTTTCTCTCGTTCGTATCTGGTCAGTCTTATAAAAACTTCCCCATAGTCTATCGAGTTCTTCTTTTGAAATGAAAGGATGACTGTTGGCAATGATTATTCTCAAATGATTTCCATGGTTTTGATCATTCAACTCAAAATTGACCGATATTAGCTTTTCATCATTTACATAGGCAAGTGCATTGTTCAAAAGATTGGTCAACACCTGTTCAGATCGTAATGCATCAATATCAATATTTAAAGCGGGATCTAAACCAGAGAGATTTGATGAATAATCAATGTGCTCAGTTTCGAAAAGGGACTCATATTTTTTTATGATGTTTGTAATAAATTCTGAAGCATTCGTTTTCTCTTTGACTAGAGGAAATTCTCCAAATTGCAAATGGTTGATATCAAGTAACTGACTTAGTAGTAGATTCATTTTTTGTGATTCATCGATGATAACTGAACAATAATAGTCGACTTTTTCAGGGTTCTTATGCAGTTTGATTTTAAGACCTTCTGCGTATCCTTGAACCAGTGAAATGGGAGTCTTCAGTTCATGAGAGACATTGTTCAGCAATGTTTTCCTCTGCTCATCCATGCGTTTGCGTTCATCAATTTCTTCCGATAAATCATCAATGGTCAATTTTAATGTATCGCTCATATTATTGATGTTCTCTGCAAGTTTACCTAGTTCATCATTTGTTGTGATTTTACATGATGAATTGAAATCCAAAGATTTTATATCGGTCGTCACATCGAGAATATCAAGAATTGGTCTTGTAAAATGCTGAGAGAGTATATAAGCGACAATCATTGATATAAGAAAGAGGATCAGTCCGATAATGAGTAT
>CAZRYM010000039.1:0-8813 GCA_964604305.1 uncultured Thermotogaceae bacterium
CTTATCAGATGCCACGTTGACGGATTGTACACGGTTGCCAATTTCTTTTAACATCTTCGAAATGTCTTCGGTTGCCTTTTGGCTTTCTTCAGCCAATTTTCTTATTTCATCCGCTACTACGGCAAAGCCTTTCCCGGCTTCTCCAGCCCTTGCAGCTTCAATAGCTGCGTTTAATGCCAACAAGTTCGTTTGTTCAGAAATCCCCGAAATGGTTCGAACAATTTCTCCAACATTTTTAGCCTGGACCTGAAGTTCATCAACGTAGCGAGAAGTCTCAGATGCTTGTGTTTCTGCATCCTTTACTATCGTTGCCATTTTATTTAGTTCCTCTTCTCCAGTCTTTGCGGAATTAGATGTTTCGTTAGTTCTTTCAAACAAACCTTTGGAAATATCCGAAACATTCTTTGCTGATGCAGCAATCTCTTCAATACCCGAAGTGACCTGTTCAATAGCAGCTGATGTATCCTGGATATTCTTGTCTGTACTATCTGATATCTCTTTCAGTTCTTGAGATATAGTTGTTGTTTCGGCTGTTATGCCATCAAGTTCTTGAGAAGAGGTTTTCACATCTTCCATAGCAGATTTTACTTTAATAAGGGTATCCTTCATTGATATCATTATCTCTTGCATGGCTTGTTCGGCTAAACCTATCTCATCCTTTCGTTTATGCCTATTATCAAACTCGACAGTAAGATCTAACTCTTTAATCCTATCAGTTTTGGTAAGGAGAGATTTCATTGATTTCTTAATGGTTAAATGAATCAGAAATGCAATTAAAACACCTAATACAATAGAAATTAATACCAGCACGATGATGACGATATTACTGGAATACATAATCTCAATGCTTTGATCACTTGCTGTTTTTACTTCGTTGATTCCGGCGTTGAACTTTTCATTTTGCTCTTTGTTTATACTCTCCAGCATTTGAATCAAGCTATTAATAGAAGTATTGACTTCCTCGTTTATGGTCTTTAATGATTTGGCTTTTGATTCTTCAATCTCTATTTGAACAACTTCTATTCTATTGCGAATGGTATTCAGCTTTTCATTAATTTCAAGAGATCGATTCAATAAAACATTTAACTCATCGATTTTTTCCATATAACGATCCAAAGAGAGCTTGATTAACACAGTTACAACCGGATCAAAAAGATCAAAACCGTATTTTGATTTGATGAATCCCCTCTTACCCTCTGCCAGAACCTGAGACAAAATGGAATTTTTAAATTCTCTAATCCTCTCAACCTGCTGTTCTGCACTATCTGGTTTGACAAGGATCTCTCTTGTCATTAGCTTCAGTTGCGTTAGTTCGGTAAAGGGTACATTTGTGCCCAGAATCTTCTCGTGCCAAAGCAATTCCAACTCAAGCAAACCAAAATTTTCTATCCCTGCCTCTTCAAGTAAACCTTTTGTAATATCGGCTTCCTGCTCTTCAGTTAAATCAGTAAGTACATTTCCTTCTTCTTTAATCTGTTCATATACAGTGGAAAAAGAATCAATTTTAGCGCTGCCTATGCCCTGAAAAGATTCTTCAGGACTATCAGAGGATTCAATGTAAAGTGCTGCATCAATATCTTCTTGAATACTGTCAGCTTCTTTCTGATAACTTAAAATATCCTTATTCATTGAACTTAGTTCATTAGTGCCTGAAATTTCATCAGTCTTGTATTTAAAGACAGATTCAACCTCTTGCTCAATCTCTGTAAAGCCTGTTTTCATCTCTTCATACAGCTTGAGTTCTTTTGCCTTATCTGTAATATTAACTATTTCGACATCCAATTCATCATTTAAAACTTTTAAATTGTCGAGATTAAAGATATACCCCATTTTTAAAACAGTCTGAAGCATACTGTTGATCTGAGCAGAAAAATCGCTGACCTCCTCATACTCAATAAACTGTTCGCTTACCGATTCAACTTCTCCTTTGATTTTTATACCCTCTTCCTCGATTTTATTTGAAGAAAGTATCGTTAATACTGAAATTACAGCAAATAAGGCAATTAATATTGTAAATCCTAATATTACTCTTTTGGAAATTGTCATTCAAAACCACCCCCGAGTGAGTTTTTTAATTTTCTTAACATGAGCTATTCTACCATAAGAAGTTCGAGAACAGAAGTATTTTTAGAAGTTTTTTACAAATATGGTAAATTTAAAATAAAAGAAAAGACACTTCCCTTGCCATATTCGCTTTCGAGAGACAAAGAAGAATTCATTTTTTCAAGTAAACTATTGGTTATTGAAAGGCCTAAACCCGTTCCCCCGTATTCTCTTGTGATTGAGTAATCTTCTTGATTGAAGGCTTCAAAGATAGTTTTCTGATTTTCTTTTTTTATTCCTATACCAGTATCTTTAACAGCAAAGAGCAAGTTGATAAGATTATTTCTTTTTTCTTCTTGACCTCTTCTTACAATTAATTCAACTTTTCCTTTTTTTGTGAATTTTACTGCATTTCCCAAAAGATTTAAGAGTATTTGCTTTAATCGAATAGGATCTACAAGCACTGTAGTTGGGGTATCCTTTGAAACATTTATTAAAAGGTGAATGCCTTTCTTTTCAACTGTTGATCTTAAGATACTTATTGTATCTTGAATGAGAGTTTTTAAATTCACCTCTTCAGGTTTCAACTGTACTTTACCTGCTTCAATGACTGAAAAATCAAGAATATCGCTGATAATACTCAAAAGTGTTTTTGCGGAGTATATGACAATATCCAGATATTCCTCCTGAACAGGTTCTAATTGAGTATCTTTCAAAAGTTCACTAAACCCAATAACACCGTTTAAGGGGGTTCTTAACTCATGGCTCATATTTGTCAGAAATTCACTTTTTGCCTTATTGGCAACCTGAGCCAATTTCTTTTCTTCTTCGAGTTTCTGATTGGTATTTTTAAGACGATCTTCGTACATTTTTAATTCAGTAATATCGTTCGCTACGCCTATCACTATCGGCTCTCCGTACAATTCTTCAGGGCCTTTAATTTTCATAACTTGTAACCAGTGAAGTTGGTCGAACTCATCACGATATGTTTCAGTGTTAACAAAAATGTCTTCTTCTCCTGATAAAATTATCCTGTCTTCTTCAAGTATTTTGTTGACTTCATCTAAGTCAGGATGAATATCTGCATGATATTTGCCAACGACTTCTGTTATCTTCAATCCAAGTCTATCCCCAACAGCTTTATTTGCTTCTAAGAATAGGCCATCCGCATTTTTTACAAATATCATAGAGGGGACCGAATCGATGATGGTTCTTAATCTATGTCGATTTTTCTCCACTTTCTCTTCTGCCTTTTGTTTTTCTAAGAATAAACCGACAAATTCTGCATATACTGCAACAGAATCCTTGTTTTTCAAGCGTTTTCCCTTTTTAAACATCAAAGTGAAATCGCCAATCAATCTTTCTTCTTTACTTATCCGGATCACATATGTATTTCCTATTTTCAATTCTTTTTGGAAGTTTTCTACAGATTTTTGTGAAACAGAATTTGTGATGAAATCTGTTAAATGTTTGTAGCGTGTCACTTTGTTTTTTTCAATTAAACTCATGCGATCAGGGTCAGGAAACCAACTTTTTTTTCTTAAATCATAATTTAATAATTTAGAACTTCGTTCAACGGCATTTGAAAAACCGACGACAGAAACGGTATTTAATTTACCGGTTTTTTCATCAAAAAGATTCAAAGCAACATATGAGGCTTTACTAAGCTCTTTCATACTACTTGCAACAGAATCCAAATCAAACTGATCATTGGAGATTTTCAATAAAGACTCTGATGCCTTCATCAGTTCCTTCCATTCTGCTTTCATTCTTTTGTTGGTATCCTCCCTTGCCTATAATCTATGCAAACAACAACATGACAAAAGAACTTTTATCTTCAAGGTAATGAGACTAACACACAATCTTTAACCATATTTATATTAGTCTCTGAAACGATTTGATCGATTTCTTCACTTCTAGTTCCGGGTTGAAGCCAAACGTTTTCAATACCCAGTTGTTTGACCTCCTTAATAATTGACTTTCCAATGGATGGATTTACAACAAAATCCACAACGTTAATTTTTTCCGGTATTGAAGATAATGACGGATAGACCTTAATTCCTTCTATATCTACCAATCCCGGATTAACTGGATATACTTCATATCCATGGTTCAGGAGTTTTTTAAAAATCTTATAACCATACTTTTCCGGATTGTCAGAAGCCCCTACAACAGCCCATTTTTGTAGACTCAGCATGTAATCTTTCATAATAAAACCTCACAATATTTGAATTTTTAAGTCATCTTCTATTTTTAATTTTATGTATTTTAATCATTATACCATTTATATTTTTTCTAAAATAAATGATCACAGTAAGTCGAAGGATGAAAAACTGAGAATGATGCACTTTATTTTAGATAATCGAGGATATTCTGGTAAAATCATACGAGATTGTATGTGATGTTACTTGAATAATATTATGATTAGTATATGATATAAATGTGATAGTAGATTCACCTATTTTGAAGAATATTATTCTACGGAGGTGTTATTTTGAAATTAAAGGGAAAAATCAGTGTGATAACCGGAGCCGCAAGAGGTATCGGTAGAGAAACCGCTCTCTTATTTGCAAAACAGGGTTCTACTGTTATCGCTTGTGATGTTTTGAATGAAGACTTACAAATTTTGGAAAAAGATGCTGCTGGTCTGGAGGGTTCTATCAAGTCTTTTCATCTTGATGTAACCAACAGAGAGGAAATCGAAGATGTGATGGGAAAGATTAAAGAAGTATATAGCAGAATTGATATACTTGTGAACAACGCCGGAATCACTCGTGACGCTTTTCTCATGAAAATGACTGAAGAACAGTGGGATCAAGTTATAAACGTGAACTTAAAAGGTATCTTCAATATGACACAGGCAAGTGCCAAATTGATGAAAAATGAAGGCGGGGTTGTATTATCAACATCTTCTGTTGTGGGTGTGTACGGAAATATCGGTCAAACTAATTATGCCGCCACTAAATCTGGTGTTATTGGAATGACACTTACTTGGGCAAAGGAATTGGCAAGGTATAAAATAAGAGTCAATGCAGTCGCCCCGGGATTCATTAAAACACCCATGACTGAGAACCTACCACAAAAAGTTTTGGATTATATGACCGAAAAGACTCCCCTTAAGATGATAGGCGACCCAATTGATATAGCCAATTCTTTCTTGTTCCTTGCAAGTGAAGATGCGAGATATATAACCGGACAGGTTCTTGGTGTAGATGGGGGTCTCGTGATCTAAAGATGTTAACGCATAAGGAGAAACCCGTCAGAAGGATTCCAAAATCAGAAAAGGGCGAAAAGACTTGGAAAATTCTTTTTGAAAGTGCTCAACGTATCTTTTTGCAAAAAGGTTACCATAAAACATCTGTGCTGGCGATTTCTAAAGAAGCTAAGGTTTCTCCTGCTACTTTTTACCAATATTTTAGTTCTAAGAATGAAATTTTTGAAATCATTTTGGAAACATTTCAAAATGAATTTTTTAACCTTTTATCAAGCATTATTAATTCAGAATTATCTGTTAAAGAAAAGATTAAGATACTTATAAACAGGGTCTTTGATACTTTCTGGAATTTCAGATATGAATACAAAGTGTTTCGAGAGGCAGAATTTATCGATAAAAATCTTTGTTTGAATTTTCACTCTAAAATAAAAGACATTTTAACCGAAAAATCTGAGTTCTTTCATCATTCTCAAAGGACAGATACTTTGTTTTGGTTTCTTTTCGGTCCTCTTTTTTACATTGCAGGATATTGGATACTCTGGAACAATTCTCAGGTACCCTTAAAAACACGTGACACACTTTTAGAGTTTTATCTCAATGGTCTTTCATATCAAGAATATATTCTTGATGAAAGAGTCTTCTCTACATTAGATGAATTGAAACTAGATGATGAGAATCTGTTAAATAAAGGGGAGCAAAGTAAAAAACGGTTGCTAAATTCAGCAGAATTCTTATTTGGTAAAAAGGGGTATTTTGAAACAACCGTACATGAGATTTGCCGTCATTCTCAATTGAGTGCTGGAGCTTTTTATCTTTATTTTCCTGGTAAATTCGATATTCTTTCCGAACTGATAAGAAAAACAAGCAAAGAACTCAGATATGTACTAAAGAAGTATTCGGAAAGGTTTACAGACAGAAGGGATTTGGAGATTGCTTCTCTCAAAGGATTTCTTGAGTTTTTCAAAAAACATTCAAACATGTATGGAGTAGTCAGAGAAAATGAATTTATTGACAATAAAATCACATTAGAATATTATGAATCCTTGAAAAGACCTTATGTGAAGGTACTGGACAAAGCTAAAGACAAAAAGCAAATCAAAGAATATGATTCTGAGATTCTTGCCATGATTCTCATGGGTATTGGCCATTTAATGGGGCAATCACTTCTTATTTTATCTGAAGAATCTTCAGATCATTTCGAAAAATATCTTAAACCTTTGGCACATACAATGATAAATGGAATTATTGAAAATAAAGAATAAGAAAATAAAATCATAGGAGGAAAAGATGAAGAAGGTTTTTATTACTGGTGCAAAAAGAACAGCTATAGGTACGATGGGTGGTACATTAACTAACACTTCTGCGGTTGAACTAGGCGTAATAGCTGCAAAAGCTGCCATGAAACAATCTCAGATTAATCCTGAAGAAATAGATGAAACAATAGTGGGTAATATCCTTTCTGCTGGTTTGGGTATGGGTCCCGGAAGACAAGTGAGTATATACGCAGGAGTACCGGAAGAAAATCCGGGATATTCCCTGAATATGCTTTGCGGTTCGGGAATGAAGTCAGTCATGGTTGGTGCATCTGACATTCTACTGGGTGAAGCCAATGCAGTTCTCTGCGGTGGGACTGAAAATATGAGCATGGCCCCTTATCTTCTGACAAAAGGTCGCTTTGGTTACAGATTGGGAGACGGAAAAATAGTGGACCATATGGTCAATGATGGTCTGACAGATATTTTCAATCACTATCATATGGGTATGACTGCTGAGAACATCGCAGACAAATATTCCATCACCAGGGAAGAACAAGATAAATTTGCCCTTGAAAGTCAACAAAGAGCTGCAAAGGCCATTGAAGAAGGTAAATTTAAAGATGAGATAGAACCCGTTGTCATTAAAGGGAGAAAGGGTGACACGATATTTGAAGTAGACGAACATCCAAGACTGACAAACCTTGAAAAATTATCTAAACTAAGGCCTGCTTTTAAAAAGGATGGATCCGTTACCGCTGGAAATGCGTCAGGAATAAACGATGGTGCTTCCATGACTGTTCTAATGAGTGAGGAAAAGTGTGAGAAAACAGGAACCAAGCCTTTGGGAGAGTTAGTTGCTTTCGCACAGCACGGAGTCGATCCCGCTGTCATGGGGTTGGGACCTGTGGGTGCCATTAAAAAAGTCCTTCAAAAAGCCAATATGAGCCTTAAAGATATGGAATTGATCGAGTTGAACGAAGCATTTGCTGTTCAAAGTCTTGGGGTAATCAAAGGACTAACTGAAGAACACAACGTCTCAAAGGAATGGTTGATGGAAAGAACCAATGTGAACGGTGGAGCCATAGCATTAGGTCATCCGGTAGGATGTTCGGGAAACAGAATCATTGTGACCTTACTTTATGAGATGAAAAAGCGAAATCTTAAATACGGTCTTGCCAGTTTGTGTATTGGTGGAGGAATGGGAACGGCAGTTATTATTAAGAATTTGTAATTCTGTTTTCACAGTAACATGTTTATTATACAGATTATCCGGAGTGGAGGACTGATTTATGACTAATGAATTGATAGGTATCAAGGGAATAGGCACCTATTTCCCAAAAAAAACAGAGGATGCACATTATATAGCCGAAGAAACCGGCATCCCCCAAGATGTGATCGAAAAAAAGTTCGGGGTCTTAAAAAAAACTGTTCCTGGTCCTGAAGATACCGCCAGTAATATGGGTTTATGGGCAGCAAAAAAGGCTATGCAAAATGCTCAAATCAACCCTGAGGATCTGGATTTAGTGATCTGGAACGGAGCTCAGCATAAGGATTTCCCCTGTTGGCTTGCCAGTCTGGATGTGGCACATCGATTGGGAGCTTCTAATGCCTGGGGCTTTGATATGGAGGCAATGTGCGGTTCGATGATGGCAGGATTCGAAACGGCAAAAAGCCTCATGAGAAACAACGATGAGATCAAACGCGTTCTGTTATGTTCCGGTTATAGAAACAACGATCTCATCAGTTATCAGGAACCCTCCTCTTCTTTTATGTTTGATATTGGAGCCAGTGGTGCGGCAGTTATTTTGGAAAAGGGATACAATAAAAATGTTATCCTTTCTTCTTCCTTTAAAGGAGATGGTTCTTTCTCCAGGGGTTGTGTCGTTCCGGTTGGTGGAAATGACAAATGGCCGCTGAAAGAAGAAGATGTCAACAATTACCACTTTAAAATACAGGGAGATCCCAAAGCCTTTAAAACAAAACTGGGAGAGAAGACATTACCTAATTTCTTTTGGGTCATTCGTGATTCATTACGAAAGTCCGGTTATTCTCAAGATGATATAGACTATCTTGCTATTTTACATTTTAAACGATCCGCCCACGATTTGATTTTGGAAGAGTTGAATATTAGTCCTGAAAAAACAACCTATCTTGACGAATATGGTCATATCGGTCAGAATGATCAAATCATTTCTTTGGAAATTGGCTTAAACAATAATAAAATCAAAGATGGAGATGTCATTGTGATGGTGGGAGCAGGTCTGGGTTTTGTATGGGCATCATCCGTTATCCAATGGGGT
>CAZRYM010000039.1:8913-16338 GCA_964604305.1 uncultured Thermotogaceae bacterium
TAAAGGTAGGGAGTGATTTTTTTGAACGGATTTTTCAAAGATTATGAATCAAAGAAAACCGATCACCAGGAGATATTGGCACATATCAAATCAAACGAGGTGATTGTTTGTGGGATGGCTGCCATGGAGCCCCAGCAGTTTTTAACCGATCTGCATACAATTGCCGACAAGGTTAAAAACTTGGAAGTCTACACTTGTCTCAACATGAAGGCTTATGAATTCTATATGAAAAAGGAGTATGAAGGTTCATTTATCAATAACTCCTGGTTTCATAACGCAGCCATTCGAAGCGCCTTAAAAGCCGGTTTAAAAACCGCGACCTACGTTCCCAACAACCTTCATGAAGCGGGGACTAATCTGCTTTCACTACAGGAACCCGATTATTACGTGGGAATAGCTTCTGAAATGGATGACCATGGTTTTTTCACCTGTTCTTTGAGTGCAACCTATGAAAAAGACGTGATTGAGAACTCAAAGAAAGTTGTGCTTGAGGTAAATAAAAATGCCCCAAGAACTCATGGTGATACACAGATACATATCTCTCAAGTCGATTGGCTCTATGAAGTTGACTACCCAATTCCTGAGATACCCAATGTACCGGCAAGTGAACAGGATGAAAAGATCGCCGGCTATATTGCGGATCTTGTTCACGATGGATCAACACTGCAAATCGGCATCGGCGGAATCCCAAATGCCGTGGCGGGACTTCTGAAAGACAAAAGAAATTTGGGGATTCATACTGAGATGTTTACAGAATCCATGATCGATTTGTTTGAACTGGGCGTGATTACAAATACCAAAAAGACACTGTGGCCCGGAAAGACGATCTGTACATTTGCATTGGGATCAAAAAAAATGTACGACTTTATCCAGGACAATCCAGGTGTATGGTTGTTAAGAGGCAATTATGTCAATGATCCATATGTGATCGCACAAAATGATAACATGGTCAGTGTGAACACTGCCATTATGGTGGATTTAACCGGTCAAGTTTGTTCAGAATCAATCGGAACGAGACATTTCAGTGGAACGGGAGGACAGCTGGATACCCATAGAGGTGCTGTCATGAGCAAAGGTGGAAAAGGTATTATTGCTTTATCTGCAAGAACTCGAAAGGGTGATTCAAAAATCGTTCCCATACTTAAACCGGGCTCCGGAGTTACCGTTCCAAGACAAGACTTGGATTGGGTGGTTACGGATTTTGGTATTGCCAAATTAAGAGGGCTTCCTGTTAACAAAAGAGTTAAGGAGCTTATCAGAATAGCGCATCCCGAAGACCGGGATGAACTTAAAAAACAGGCTCAAGATATTGGGCTTTTATAAAAAGGAGGAAATAAAATGAAAAAAATTCTACTTATTGTTTTAGTTGCAGTCATGGTATTTTCAATGAGTTTTTCAGCAGAAAATTCCACAAACGGGATCACCGATGATTCAGTAAAAATCGGCTCATTCCAGGCTCTTTCAGGTGCATTAGCCTTTATCGGCGTTTCTATGAACAAGGGAATGGAAGCTTATTTTAATTGGATCAATGAAAATGGTGGGGTATATGGAAGAACAATTGATCTCATTGCAGTTGATGACCAGTTCGTACCTTCAAAGACTGTTATAGAGGTTAAAAGGCTTGTAGAACAAGACAAGGTATTTTCAATTGTTGGAGGCCTTGGAACACCCGGGTGTCTCGCTGTTATGGATTACTTGAATGAAGGTGGCGTTCCGTTTGTCTACCAAGGAAGCGGATCCAGCTTGTTGGCTATCCCTCCAAAAGAATACATTTTCTCAGTACAGCCTAATTATTCCATCGAAGCGCCAATAGTTGGGAAATATCTCACAGAAGTGGCAAAAAAGAAAAGGATAGGCATGATTTACAGAGCAGCAGAAGACGGAAAAGAAGCTTACGGTGCTTTAAGGGCTTATCTTAGAGCAAACGGAAAAGAAGATCTCCTGGTTAGGGCGATTGCTGTGGATCCTGCACAAACATCATTTGACAATGAAATCATCAAAATGATGCAGTCGGGTGTAGATTCTGTTTATTTGCTCACTTTCACAGACCAGACGCCAAACATTCTCAAGCAATCCAGAGATTATGGATTTGAACCACTTTTCGTAGCCTGTTATCCAAATGCTGATCCAAAAGTTATTCAGCTGACAGATGGTGCAGCAGAAGGTCTGGAAGTTATGGCATGGGTTGATCTCGGTGATCCTCAATCAGAAACTTTCTTAAAATATTTAGAAATTTTCCAAGGTACTTACCCTGATGAAGTGCCGGATGCTTATGCTGCAGCAGGTTTTATAGCAGCTGAATTATTCACAGAAGGTTTGAGAAGAGCAGGGGAAAATCCAACAAGAGAATCATTAGTTGAAGGCCTTGAAAGTATGACTGCATGGCAGGGTATCATTACTCCAATCATTACCTATTATCCATTTGATCCAGAAAACGAGAAATGTAGACTGGGTTTGAATGCAATGTATATCCTCAGAGTGGAAGGCGATCAAATGCTCAAGGCTATCGATTGGGTAAAGATGGGAGAATAAAAGACTTTCTTTGGGATTCGGTTTTATACCGAATCCCGATGTTTTTATCAGGAATTTGTTTCTCAAATTCCATTTATATTTTGGCAGGTGATAAAGAATGAGCTTAATGGAAGTCAGAGACATAACAGTGAAATTTGGTGGGCTTGTCGCTGCATCTGAAATCACAATGGACGTTGAAGAAGGTAAGATTCATTCATTGATAGGACCCAATGGTGCCGGAAAGACAACGATCTTTAATGTTATAACTCGAGTTATTACTCCTGATGAAGGGGAAATAAGCTTTGATGGAGAAATCCTTCTTAAATTAAAACCACATGAGATCATAAAATCAGGGATTGCCCGAACATTTCAAAATCTTGAGATTTTTAAAATCATGAGTGTAAAAGACAATTTTCTGGTTGGTGAGCATGTAAATATCGACACAAGATTAACAGCAGAAATTTTTCAGACAAAACACATCCACACGGAGGAGTCCAAATCTATTGCCAAGGCTGTGCAAATAGCTGAGTTCTTGGGCTTAAAAAACAGACTGAACAGTTTGACGGGGATGTTGCCTTACGGACTGCAAAAGATGGTAGAAATCGGAAGGGCATTAATTTCTTCCCCAAGACTTTTATTACTGGATGAGCCTGCAGCGGGTTTAAACCCTTCAGAAACTGAATTTTTAAAAGATGTGATCAGAGAAATCAAGGCCCAGGGAATAACCATTCTCTTAGTGGAGCATGATATGTCTCTCGTTATGGATATTTCCGATTATATTACCGTGATGAATTTTGGAAAAAAGATTGCCGAAGGAACACCGGAAAAGATCAAAAACGATCCGGAAGTCATCAAGGCCTATCTGGGGGAGAGTAAATATGCTTAAGCTGAAAGATGTCAGATTAAAATATGGATATGTTGAAGCATTGAAAGGAATTGACCTTGAAGTCAAAGAAGGGACCATCACTTCTCTACTTGGTGCTAACGGAGCCGGAAAATCAACCACACTTAGGGCCGTATCCGGGTTAAATCATATTTATTCCGGTGAAATCACCTTTTTGGAGGAAGCAATTCAAAATCGCCCGACAGATCAAATCGTAAAGAGGGGAATCATTCATTGTCCTGAAGGAAGGAAGCTTTTTCCTGACCTTTCGGTTTTTGAGAATCTTCTCACTGGTGCATATGTTTTAAATGATAAAGTAAAAGTTAAAGAGAACTTGGAAAGGGTTTATGAGCTATTTCCCATTCTCAATGAAAGACGAAAACAAATGGCAGGTACACTCTCAGGGGGAGAACAGCAGATGCTTGCAGTTGGACGATCTCTGATGGCTGATCCAAAACTGTTGATGCTTGATGAACCTTCTCTCGGACTTGCTCCAATTATATTCGAACAAATCTTTGATACTTTAATAGAACTGAAGAAAGCCGGTACGACTATTTTCCTGGTAGAGCAAAACGCCAATGCCGCATTGCATATTTCAGATTACGCTTACATCATAGAAGTCGGGAAAATTCCACTGGAAGGTCCGGCATCCGAGCTTTTGACAAACGACAAAGTCAAACAGAAATATCTGGGGGGTTAGGTGATATCATGCAGCAATTAATATTAGGATTAAGAGATGGAAGCTTGTTCGCCTTAGTCGCTCTGGGCCTTGTCATCATCCATCGAACGACCGGGGTTTTAAATTTCGCTTATGGACATATGGGAATGTTTGCAGCTTACATAACATTCTCATGTTACGCATTCTTTGGATTTCCGCTTCTCCTGGCAATCTTTATGGGGTTGCTTTTTGCGGTTATTCTGGGAATGCTGACGGAAAAGTTTTTGCTAAGACCTATCAGAAATCTCTCTCATTCAGCCATGCTCATAATAACCCTGGGAATGCTCATGACGTTGGAAGGGACCGCTCTTTGGATATGGAAACAAGATACCAGGCAGCTGCCAAATTTGATTAGCGGAAAACCGCTTATCATCAATTTTGCTGACTCATTTCTTGTCATTACACAACAAGACTTGCTTATCTTCATCTTAACAGCTGTTATTGTCTTTGGCACTTTCTTCTATTTGAAATACACGAAAGTTGGTCTGGCAGTTCGTGCATCTTCTCAAAATGAAGAAGCAGCAAAACTCATGGGAATTCCTGTTGGTAGTGTTTACGGATTTGCATGGGGATTTGGAATTGCTTTAAGTGCTCTGGCAGCCATACTGGCAGCTCCCAAGACTTACGTTCACCCCAACATGATGCTGAACCTTCAAATACAAGGTCTGACTGCAGCTGTCCTTGGTGGATTTGACAGTCTGCCAGGCGCAATCGTGGGTGGTTTGTTATTGGGGGTCATTGAACAATTTGTCGGTGAATGGATATCAGCAGAGTTGAAACTTGCAGTCGCCCTGATCATAATTATCGTACTACTTTTGATTAAGCCTTCGGGTATTTTAGGCAAATCATCCAAGAGGAGGGTATGATTATGAAAAATATGAAAAACTTTATACTCTTTGCAGCTGTATTGGCCGTACTGCCCCTTCTCTTTTTAAATCAGACCTTTTTGATCAGCATTTTTTCGCAGGTCTTGATTTTTTCAATCGCCGCCTTGGGGTTGAATGTGTTAATTGGCTATGCTGGACAAATATCAATTGGTCATGCGGCTTTTATGGCATTGGGTGCTTATCTTTCCGCTATCTTGACGAAAAATTTCAATTTCCCTTTTCTCATCACCATTTTCCTAGCAGGGGGTTTCTCCGGATTGTTTGGTCTGATACTAGGCTTCCCGGCATTAAGATTAAAGGGGTTCTATCTGGCTATTGCTACCATGGCTTTTGGTGTTGCCGTTGAAAAAATCGTAGCAGCCAGTGATTATCTCGGTGGACATACTGGTATGACCAATGTTCCCAATCCGGACCTGTTTGGTATCAGTATTTCGACTGATTTAGGCAAGTATTACCTGATAGTTGTTGTGACAGTTTTACTTTTCCTTTTTGCACATAATATCTTAAAATCCAAAACCGGTCGTGCTTTTAAGGCGATTAGAGAAAGTGAATTCGCAGCCCGGTCTTCAGGTATTAATATTTCAAAGTACAAATTGATTGCTTTCATCATTAGTGCAGTCTACGGTGGTGTCGCCGGTGCTCTTTATGCACATACCATCAATTATATTGCCCCAACCGATTTCGCTTTGGGCCTATCTATCAACCTTTTGGCAATGATCGTTGTTGGCGGTTTGGCATCCCTTTCGGGTAACGTCATCGGAACAATCCTGATGGTCGCCATTCCTTTCCTTTTCAGCAGAATCAATTTGCCCATGTCTATCATATTTGGTGTCATGCTGATTGTAGTTGTTCTGTTCTTTCCGAGAGGTCTCAGTTATGCTTTATATATTTTCCAGTGGAAATATCTCTGGCGGCCTTATGTTTGGGTCAAGAAGAAGTTAAGAATGATGCAGTTCAAGGAGGAAAAATCAATGTTTGTAAAACTTGGTGACATCAAAATTCATTATGAAACAGGCGGCAATCCATCAGGAGAACCGATATTCATGGTTCATGGGAATTTTGCCTCCTGGAGATGGTATGAACCCACCTTAAAAAGACTGAATCAAACGGATTACCGTGGTATCGCGGTTGATCTTCCGGGTTTTGGTGATTCCAGTAATCCTGAAAGGGAAATCTCGATAGAAAACTACGCGAAAGAACTGGAAGGATTCATCAACACATTTAACCTTGAAAGGATAAATCTGGTTGGCCATTCTCTCGGTGGAGCTGTATGCATGAAATACGCTTTGAGCAATCCTGATAAGATCAACAAATTGCTCTTGATCGATCCAGCCCCTGCTGATGGACTTGTCACACCTGAGGAATATTATCCGATACTGGAATCATACAAACATAACAGGGGATTGTTGAAGCAAGCTCTCTCAGGAATGCTTGCCTCGGGTGATCCTGACAAAATGTTAAACAAGTTGACGGATGATGCACTTCTAATGGATCAAAGAGCCTTTTCCGGAAACGCAAGAGCTCTTGAAAAATACAATTATCTTCAAGAACTACACAAAATAAAATCACCTGTTCTTTTCATCGTTGGTGAAAAAGACGCACTTATAACCGAAGCGCTTTTAAAACCAACCACTGATAATCTTGATAAGGCAAAAATTCAAGTATTATCTGATACGGGACATGCCATTAATGTTGAAGACCCTGATAGATTCGTTCAAATCCTCGAGGACTTTTTTGGGGGTAAAAAGAAATGACCATTCAACTAACCGGTGGTGGTGAGCTTTACTATGAAATCCATGGACAAAAAGGTCCATGGGTGGTTTTTCTCAACGGAATTATGATGAGTACGGCCAGCTGGGCTGGACTTAAGGAATATATTACTCAAGATTATCGTTTGCTGCTTGTTGATTTTCGTGATCAGGGGAAATCCAGTAAAATCCTGGATACCGATTATACCTGGAAGGTACATGTGAATGATCTTTTAGAGTTATTGGATCATATTAAAATTGAAAAGATCAATATGTTAGGCGTTTCATACGGTGGGCAAGTCGCTTTAGAATTTACCAGAGACCATCAGGATAGACTGGCATCTCTTCTTTTAGTCAACGTTATCGCAAAGGTAAACAAATACCTGCAAGCCATCAGTGATTCCTGGGAACTGGCAGCGAAGCTGAACAGCGGCTCAGATTTTTTTACCATTGCCATTCCACCAATTTACTCTGATGTTTTTTACGAAGAACACTATGAGTGGCTTCAAAAGCGACAGGATATCTTTGAAGATATGTTGACAAAAGAATGGTTTGAGGGATTCAACAGGCTTTCAAAGAGTGCAAAAAACTTTGACTGCTCTGATCTCATTGATAAAATAAACGTTCCCACACTGGTTCTCAGCGCTGAAAAAGACATTTTAACACCGCCGGATCAAA
>CAZRYM010000040.1:0-16155 GCA_964604305.1 uncultured Thermotogaceae bacterium
AATCTTGCTTCCCATTTTTTCAAGAATCTTAACGGATATGGGCAATCCCAATCCTGTACCGCCATATTTTCGGGTGGTGGAAGAATCAGCCTGGGTAAACATGTCAAAGATGTTCTCTCTTTGATCCTCTGTGATCCCGATGCCGGTATCTTTTACGCTGAATCTGATGGTTGCCTTAGAATTTGATAAGTTCAGTAATTCTGTCTGCAACAAAACACTTCCATTTTCGGTGAATTTAAGGGCATTGCTCAGTAAATTGGTAATCACCTGATTGAATCGCAAAGGGTCTGTTTTTACGAGATTGGGTATCCTTTCATCTATCTTTAATTCATAACTTAGTTCGTTTCTATTTTTTTTCAGCCCGATTAAATGGAACGTCTTTTTAAGTATTTCTTTAATATTGGTATCTTTTTCTTCTAAAATAAGTTTACCGGCTTCTATTTTTGAGAAGTCCAAAATATCATTCACGATGTCAAGCAAAAGTTCCCCGGAAAAAATGACACAGTTGAGATAATCAGCTTGATCTTCATCAATTTTTGTCTCATTCATCAGTCTGGAAAAACCAAGTATACCGTTCAACGGTGTTCTTAGCTCGTGGCTCATATTTGCCAGAAATTCCGATTTTGCCTGACTCAACCTGTTAGCTCGCTCTTCACTGTCAATGAGTTCCTCATTTAACGCCTTCATCTCTTCGTTAAAACTTTCCAGCTCTTCATTACTTGCGGCAAGCTCTTCCTTTTGCACTTGAAGTGCTTCTTCCTTCTCTTTAAAATCTGTGATATCCCGCACCCATTCCAGGAAGTATTTGACCTTTTTGTCCTTACCATCCGTTTCATCAGAGCTATCAAATATGGGAATTACCCTGACTTCTACCCATTTTCCATCCGGCAACAGGGCTTGTGCCTGATGTCTTGTTTTTGTTCGTAATACTTTTTTTGCCTGACAGTCAGGACAAAGCCTCTCAAAGCCCCTGTAGGTTCGATAACACTTTGTATTCAAGAGCCTTTTTGAAGGGGCAACCGCAGCAAATCCGTTCCAGTTACTGTAGATGATATTCATATCTACATCCTGTATAGACACCATATCCGGAATGGCATTCAGCATGGCCTGGAAGAGTTGTTCGCTTTCTGATACCTTTTTTTGAATTTCTTTTTCGACAGTGATGTCCTGTACAAACCCCAAAAAGGTAGTCTCATTAAGTTTTACGGCATTGACTGTCCACCATCTTATGGACCCGTTTTTATGTTGGAATCTTAAATCCGAACAAGCCTTTCCTTTAATTTTTAACTGTTTAAAATGCTCAACACCTTTTTGCAAATGCTCAACGGGGACCAATTCTTTGAGTTTCATATTCAAGAGCTCTTCTTTTGAGTAACCTGTGATCTGAGAAGCCGCTTGATTTACCTCAAGGTAATTCCCATTGTGATCTGCTACGAAGACACCGTAGGGGGCATTCTCCATATAGGTTTTGTACTTGTTTTCACTTTCAACCAGGTTATCTTTCATGTTTTTCTGTTGCGTGATATTTCTAGAAACACCCAAGATGCCAATGATTTCTTTTTCCTCAAAAAGTGGGGAAAGACGGGTTCTCCAAAAGGACTTACGGTTTGCCAAAAAAAGTTCTTCATCATATTCAATTTCTTTGCTTTCTTTTAGACAGCGGTCATAATTTTCTTTCATACTTCGAGCTGTCTCTTGGTCAAAAATTTCAGAGAGTGTCTTCCCCAAGAGATATGATTGTGTTGACCCGATTGTTTCGGCCACTTTTTTGTTTAATACCCGAAACCGATAATCGCCAGTCTCTGTATGATCAACAATAAAAACAGCCGCATCAAATGCGTTGATCATCGCCTCATATTGACTTAGCAAACTCTTGTCGGAATCTTTTTTCATCTCTTCATTCCTTTGATATTGTTAATTATTTAATTATACACTATTTTTAATTCCTGTTTTAAAATCTTTCCTTTTATCTAACCATTTTTCATCCAGCTTTATGAAAATGATATAATCTGAATAAGCCAGAAATTCGTGTAAAGAGAAAAACACTAACTTTAATTTTTTCTAACTGTTTGAGCAAGAAAGGGATTGATATCTTGTTTTTCAATTACTTGTTAATTGCCGGTTGTTCATATTTATACGGGTCCATCCCCTTCGGATTTATATTTACCTGGTTGTTCACAGGCAAAAAGGTCTATGAATACTCAACCAAGACCATCGGTGTTGCCAACACTTTCACAGTAGGCGGTAAGAAAGCGGGTTATTTAACCGTTATTGGCGAATCGTCAAAGGGGCTGCTTCCCATTTTGATCTTAAATTCTCTTTTTCAAGTCCCTGAACCCATGTTATTGGCTGTCTTTTTCGCGCTTTTGGGTACGTCTTTTCCCATCTTCTTACCGGGAAAATATGCCAAGGGGAGAACACTTATCGGTTGGGCAACCCTTTTCATCTCTCCTTACACAGCCGTCACCGTTGGTGTCATCTGGGTTATTATTTCTCTTATTTTCAAAAAGGCCTATCTCTCCTATATTGTATCCAGTTTAGCCTACCCGTTTATATTGTACCTTTTTGAAGATCGTATCAGTTATCTCATCTTTGGTCTTTTAGTTATTATTGTCTTTTTCATCAGATCAGACCAACAAAACGACGATTTCGACAAGAATAAAGTCTTTGAAAAATGGGAGAACAAATCCCGGAAGTCACATAAAAAAACGGAGGACAACGACGATGACTGAGCTCAAATTAAAAAAATTACCTCTTGCCGATCAACGATTTGGCAACAAAACGGCGAATCTTTCATTGCTTATGAAAAAAGGCTTTGAAGTTCCTCAAGGTTTTGCTTTGAGTCTGATTGATTCTTTCCCGTTTGGTTCCGAACTTAGGGCAAAATTACAAGACCTGATAGAAACTCACATTGATGAGGGCACGGTTTATGTCGTGCGCTCTTCAGCAAACATTGAAGATTCATCGGACAGAAGCTATGCAGGACAATTCGAATCGGTATTAAACGTCAAGGGATCAGATAAGATACTTTCCGCTGTTGAAACAGTAGCCAAGAGTATTTTAAACGATAATATAAAAGCCTATAGAAACAAAGACTCTATTGAACAACCATCAATTCAAATGTCCATGATCGTGCAACAACAAATCACACCCGAATTTTCCGGCGTTTTGTTCACAAAAAATCCGGTCACCGGTTTTGACGAAATCGTCATAGAGGCTACAGAAGGTTTCTCGGATAAGATTCTTCAGGGAGGAGAAAAACCCGTAAGAAGAATCTACAAATGGGGCCGTTGGTTGACAAACAAATCGGATGAAATTCCTTCTTCCATGAAACCGGACGTCTTTGATGATTTGATCGCCCAGGCAAAACAAATTCAAAAGGTATTTAAAGCCCCCGTTGATTTGGAATGGGCGTATTCGAATGGAAAAATATACTGGATTCAAGTGCGAAAAATAACCAGCCTAAAGGGAAAAAAGATCTTTTCCAACCGAATCTCGAAAGAATTTCTTCCCGGGATGATCAAGCCTTTGGTATGGTCCATCAATATCCCCGTTGTCAATAGTTCATGGAAAAAACTCATTGAGGAGATTACCGGCAAGACCTCTATCGATATTTACCATATGGCCCGCTCATTTTACTATCGTGCTTATTTCAACATGGGCATCTTCGGAGATATATTCCAATTATTTGGTATGCCTCGAGAGCTGCTTGAGATCATGCTGGGAATTGAAGATACGGGAGAAGAGAAACCCTCATTTAAACCAGGTCTACGAGCCGTTTTTTACACACATCGGATTATTTATTTTTTGTTTAAAAGACTCTTTTTCACTGTAGAATTCGAGCGATTTTTCAAACGGTATTCGAAGCTTGTCAACATGTATAAAGACAAAGATCTTTCTCGATTAAATGATTCGGAGTTAATCCGAACCATCGATGAATTAATCAAAACCACCCAATGGGCTTCCTATTACAACATCATCACCCCGCTGATGAGCTTTTTCTTTAACAGCTTTTCTTTAAAAAACGCCTTAAAAAAACGAGGATTGAGCTTAATGGACTGTGACTTTTCTGAAGTAAGGGAAAAAACAGAAGCCATACAGGTTGATTTGCATTTGAATAACTTGAAAGAAGCTTATGACAAACTACCTGAAAACAGCCGCGAGAAGATGATAAAGTGCATAACTGCACTTAGTGACACACAAGAAAATCGGCCATTCATCAAGGGGTATCAAGCCTTTAAGGAACAATTCGGTCATCTCAGTGACAGCGGCAACGACTTTTCAAAGCCATCCTGGGCTGAAAACGACAGAACTCTTTTAAGGCTTATCATCGATCATGAACAACCCACATCCGACAAGAAAAAGATTGATCTCAACACCTGTCCTCGCTTGAGAAGGAAATACAAACAAGCTGTCAAATTTCAGGTGTTAAAGGAAAGAGTGAGTTTCTTATATACTTATGGTTACAACCGGTTCAGGCGGTATTTTTTGGAACTGGGGTCTCGTTTGAAGGCTCAAAATGCACTAAAGTCTCCAGAGGATATCTTCTATTTGTATTATGATGAGATAAAAGATTTCGTATCGGATAACACTTCCACTGAAAACAACTTTCATCATCTTGTGAATAAAAGAAAGGAAGAGATGGCCAAACTTGAAAATATTGATGTCCCTCAGACCATTATCGGGGAAGAAACCCCTCCCATTGTAACCAAGGATGTTGCTTCCAGTGAAATCTTCGGCCTTGGTGTATCCGGCGGATATATCAGAGGCAGATTGGTTCACATCAAGCAACTGGATCAAGCTATAAAGATTCATCCTGGAGACATCGTCGCCATCCCGTATTCGGATATCAGCTGGACCCCGGTTTTTTCAAAGGCAAGCGGTATCATCAGCGAAAGTGGCGGCATGCTCTCACATTCAGCCATCGTCGCCAGGGAATTTTCCATCCCCGCTGTTACCGGGGCAAAAGATGTTTTTTCTATTCGTGAATATTCAGAGGTCATTATGGATGGGTATAATGGGAAGATAGAAGTGCTTGAACAATAGTTGAAAGGATTTAAATAGGTTGGGGTCTTCCAAAGAGATAGCCTTGGACATAATCGGTTTGGAATTTCCTTAAGATATGGAACTCTTCTCTTGTTTCAACACCTTCACAGATGGTTTTGAATCCCAGGTCGTGTGATAGTTTAATAGTGGATTCCACGATGGTTCTGTTAACTCTGTTTAGATGAATATCTTTGACAAATTCCATATCAATTTTCAGGTAGTCTGCCGGGATCTTTCTTAAATACGACAGTGAAGAATAGCCCGTGCCGAAATCATCAATTGAAAACTTCACACCCTTTTGTTTGAGATACTTGATCTTTTGCACCGTTGTCTCATAGTCTTCCAGGAATGAGTTTTCCGTGATTTCGATAATCATCTGTTCCGGATTGAATGTGTGACGGTCAAAGAGTTTTTCAATACTTGCAATAAATCCCGCTTCTAAAAACTCCTTTGCTGAAACATTTACACTCAGGGTAAAATTATCACCATTTTTTCCCCATTCTTCCAGCTTTTTTACTGCCATTTCCCTGATTTTTTCATCTATCCGCCCGATTAAACCGGTTTTTTCTGCAAATGGGAGAAAATGAAAAGGGGATAAAATTCCCCTATCTTCATGATTCCATCGCACAAGGGCTTCGTACCCTTTAACGGTCTCCCCTTTTGTTTTAACTATTGGTTGATAATAAAGGATAAAATCATTATTTGTCAGGCTAATCTCTATCTCTTTTTCTATTTCGATCTTTTTTTGAATTTTTTCCGATAAATCCTGATTGAAGAAGATGAAGTCATGTTTTGAAAATTTTGCTTCATACATGGCGATATCGGCATTTTTTAACAACTCTTCAAATGTTTCGCCATCCCTTGGATAAACGGCTATACCAATACTGGCCCCTATTTTCCCATACCAACCCGGAATGTTGTAATCTTTTTTTATTATCTTTAAAATCCCTGCACTTGTGCGAATAATCTCACTTTCATCCATTTTTGGCAACAACAAGCCAAATTCGTCTCCACCCAGTCTGCCGGCTATTACCCCTCCTTCACAGACTGCTTTGATCCGATCCGTTATCACTCGTAACATTTTATCTCCGGCACTGTGTCCAAGGGTATCGTTGATGTCTTTAAATTTATTCAAATCCATGTATAGCAAGGTAGTGTGTGTCCCCTTTTGTATGCATTCCCTTGCCGATTCACTAAATTTTCTTCTATTATACAAACCCGTTAAGCTATCAATATTTGCCAGTTTGGTCAATTGTTTCTGCTTGTCAATCAGGCTGGATTCAAGGTTAATTCGGTGTAGCATGGTTTCTAAATTTCTTTTTAAGAAAACTCCTGTTTCCAAATCATTGTTCCCGAAATTATTGGCCACGTCAGCTTGTTTAAGGACAAAAACAATTGAATTCTCGTTGTTGTGTTTGATGGGAATGATCAAGAAATGAATATTATCTTTGATAAATTCGGGTTTTATGACCATAAAGAGCTTGTTAGCTTTTAAGGAAACCACATCGTTAATGACTTTCAAACGTTGACTCATTTCTTCAATAACGTTCAATGGCAAAACCTTTTTCAAGTTACCAAGTTCCAAGATGGGGATCATTTGATCATCAAAGAGTTCAAAGACCCAACCATGATCGCAACTGTCAACAACTTTCAAGTTGAGTTCCAGCAACGCTCTTAGAGGAGGCTTTGCTTTATCGTGAGACAGTGTTTCGTTTAATATCTGAAATACGGAATTTTTAAAAAAAGTGAGGCGTTTAATTTCCTTTTGAGAGGTTTTTCTTGAACTCAAATCCCTGACAACGCTTTGTATAATCAGCGGTTTTCCCTTTTCATCTTTTATGAGGGTAAGATTGATTTCAACAGGAAGCCTTTTACCATCTTTTGTCATCATGGTCTTCTCATAGGGAGGAGGAATGTCCCCTTTAATCACTTGCGAAAGCATGTCTTGTGAACTGCCGATTTCTTCAGGGGCAACCAATTCTTTATAGGATAATCCTTGAATCTCCTCCTGAGTATAACCTAACATTTTTGCAGCCATTTGGTTGACCCTTGTGTGTTTGCCCTCTAAATCAAGCAAAAAGATCCCATCGTTGGAATGATCAAAAAGGATTCGATAATTGAGCTCGTTTTTCAGGATTTCGTTCTCGTACTTTTCTCTCTCCAAGGCATTGACAATAATATTCCCGACTGTTTGAAGCAACGCAATATCCTCATTCTTCCAAACCTTTAAGTGTTTCACAGTATCAAACCCCATAAACCCGACAGGTTTTTCATTTAACACCAGAGGTACAACAACAACCGATAGGATGCCTTGAGACTGTAAAATCTCCTTTTCCACCGGAGCAAATTCACCCAAATCTTCAACTGCCGGAATGTTTATGATTTCGTTATTTTTGATCCTATTTGTCCACCAGGGAAATGTTTCACAGGGTAGATTTTGCAGGTTACTTTTTTCCGGACTAACTGTATCGACAGTCCATTCATGGGTATTACTCATATAATTGTTATCTTCAGAAAAAAGGAAAATATAACTTCTATCCGTCTTAGAAAATTCTCCCAAATACCGCAGTGTCTTCTCTATTTTGTCGTCAAGAGACCCTTCAAAATTTAACAGACTAATCGAAGATTTCCGTACAATCTCTTCTAATTTTATCCGATTATTCAGTTGTTCAATCAGTTCTTCAGGAGCCTCGCGTTGCCTTGAATCTATAACTCCCTCATATTGGTCATCGGTTTTAGGCATACCATCCTCATGGTTATTGTTATGATTTAGTGGAAATAGTATATCATAACAGGCTGTAGGAAATTTTGTTTTTCAACAACCCACGTTTACTTAGGCTTGGGTCTTCCAAAGAGATATCCTTGGACATAATCGGTTTGGAATTTCCTTAAGATATGGAACTCTTCCCTTGTTTCAACACCTTCACAGATGGTTTTGAATCCCAGGTCGTGTGATAGTTTAATAGTGGATTCCACGATGGTTCTGTTAACTCTGTTTAGATGAATATCTTTGACAAATTCCATATCAATTTTCAGGTAGTCTGCCGGGATCTTTCGCAGGTAGGAAAGTGAAGAGTAACCTGTACCATAATCATCGATTGAAAACTGTACCCCTTTTTTCTTTAAATACTTAATCTTTCTCACGGTTGTTTCGTAGTCTTCCAAGAATGAGTTTTCCGTGATCTCAATAATGAACCTGCTCGAATCGAAATCATGTGTGTCAAATAGTCTTTCTATATTGTCTATAAACCCGGCTTTCAAAAACTCTTTGGTGGAGATGTTAACGCTGAGTGCTAATTCTTCTTTTTCTCTTGTCCATTGCTCCAGCTTTTTGATTGCGATTTCCCTCGTCTTTTCGTCTATTTTTGCAATTAAACCTGTTTTCTCTGCAAAAGGGAGAAAATAAAAAGGTGATAAGATCCCCTTCTCTTTATGATCCCAACGTACAAGGGCTTCGTACCCTTTGATGGTTTCACCTTCGGTTTTTACGATAGGTTGATAAAAGAGAACAAAATCGTTTTCCTTTAAGCCGGTCTCAATTTCTTTTTCCATTTCAATGTTATTCTCTATTTGCTGTGCCAGCTCTTCATTAAAGAATATAAAATCATGTTTGGAAGATTTTGCCTTATACATGGCAATATCCGCGTTTTTTAAAAGCTCTTCAAAATTTTTCCCGTCCTTGGGATACATGGCGATGCCAATACTGGCACTAATTCTGCCATACCATCCGGGTATATCATAATCCGCTTCGATAATGTTTAATATCATCGCACTTATGCGATTAATCTCCTCTTTATCCGTCATTGGAAGAAGCAATCCAAATTCATCTCCACCAAGTCTCCCAGCGATTATTTTCCCTTTAGAAATTCGTTTGATACGATGTGTAATCTCGCTTAACATCTTATCTCCTGCGTTGTGCCCCAGTGTATCGTTAATGTCCTTGAATTTATTCAAATCAACATACAACAATGTAGAATGTGTTCCTTTTTTCAAATATTCAGTTGCCAGTTCACTAAATTTCCTTCGGTTGTACAAGCCGGTTAAACTGTCGATATTGGCCATTTCTGTTAATTGCTTTTGTTTATCCCGGAGGCTTGATTCCAGATTGATCCTTTGAAGCATTGTCTCAAAGTTTTTCTTTAAGAATAGTCCCGTTTCCAAATCATTTTGTCGGAACTTATCAGTTAAGTCAGCCTGTTTGAGTACAAAAACGATAGAGTTTTCGTTTTTATTCTTAATGGGGATGATTAAAAAATGAATTTCCTTTTCCAAAAAATCCGGTTTCATCGTTTTAAAGATAACGTCCGCTTTTACTGCCATTACATCGTCAACCATTCTCAAACGTTGGCTCATCACTTTAATGACGTCCAAGGGCAGTTCTTCTTTTAATGTCCCCATTTCCAGTATGGGGATCAACTGGTTGTCATATAACTCAAATACCCATCCATGATCACAACTGTCAATGACCTTCATGTTGAGTTCCAGTAAAGATCTTACAGGAAGGATTGCCTTGTCATGGGAGAGGGTTTTATTCAAAATTTCAAAAACTGAATTTTTAAAGAAAGTGAGACGTTTGATTTCTTTTTGAGTGTTTTTTCTGGTGCTCAAATCCCGGACGATGCTTTGGATGATTGATGGTTGTCCGTTTTCATCTTTTATGAGCGTAAGGTTGATTTCAACGGGAAGCCGTTTACCATTTCTTGTCAGCATGGTCTTCTCATATGGAGGGGGGCTCTCTCCGTTAATCAGTTTCGAGAGCATTTGCTCAGAAATCCCTATTTCTTCCAGAGCAAGCAAGTCTTTATATGACAATCCTTGAATTTCTTCAGGTGTATACCCCAACATTTTTGCCGCCATTTGATTCACTTTCAAATGATTGCCTTCTAAATCAAGTAAGAAGATTCCATCATTGGAGTTTTCAAAGAGGATTCTGTAATTCAGTTCGCTTTTCAAAATTTCGTTTTCCTGCAGGTATCTTTCTCGAGCGTTGACAATAATATTTCCAATCGTCTGAAGTAAATCAATATCTTCTTTTTTCCAGATTTTTATTCGTTTTACAGTATCAAACCCCAAAAAACCCACTGATTTTTCGTTGACCACCAGTGGAACAACCACCACCGACTGAATATCTTGAGCTTGTAAAATCTCCTTCTCTACTGCAGCAAATTCACCAAGCTCATCAACATCCGGGATGTTGATGATTTCTTTGTTCTTTATTTTTTTTGTCCACCAGGGAAAAGTTCCACAGGGAAGATTTTGCAGATTGTCTTTTTCCGAACTGACTGATTCTGCAGACCACTCATGGGTATTACTCATTAAATAACCATCCTTGGAAAAAAGAAAAATGTAGGTTCTATCTGTTTCTGAAAATTCGCCCAAATACTGAAGAATTCTCTTAATCTTCTCATCAAACGAACCTTCAAAACTCAATAGACTGACTAAAGATTTTGTCACAATCTCTTCCAGTCTGATTCTGTTATTCCTTTGTTCACTCAATCCCAAAGAACTTTCTGAACTCGTACTACTTAATTCCTTTTTGGATGGATCATCATTTTTTTTCATAAAGTCCTCAATATTCTGCTTTAGATTTGTGGGAATAGTATATCATAACCAGCAGGGTAAATCTTTATAAAGCATTCAAAAAGGGGACTTAACAAATCTGATAATCTGTAGAATTATCGATGATCTTTTTCATTTTATATTCTGAATCGATAATACCCATTCCCAACAACTGAACCATCGTATTGCCTATGGTTGTTCCTTCCAATGGCTTGGTTTTAACGGGGATATTGAGTTGGTCTGCGATTTTTCTACACAATAATTTGTTTCTGACACCGCCACCGATGACATGCACTTGCGTCAGCTTTCTGTGGAAGATGCGTTCCATATCAATTTTTGTCTTTTTGATTCTTTGGGCTATCCCGTTTAAGATATAAACCAAAGCTCTGCCGGTGGAGTTCGATTCGATCTCATGACAGATTTCTTCAATGAGATGGTTCGTTTTGAAATATTTTTCCTCATCAACGTTCATAGCAGAACTAAAAGCTTCTTGTGAAAGGGCCATCTGCTCAAGCTCCTCATAAGAAAATTCTCTCCCATTCTCTTTCTGAATATCAGCCTTTGCCTTTTCCCAAAATAGTAATCCGGGTGTATTGGCCAGAATTCTTAAATCACCGTTATAGCAACCCTCTATGGCGTAGTTATTTGCCTCAATCTCTTTAGTAGGAATCTTTTTATCCTGTAAGATAATTCCATTGAGACACCAGGTTCCCAGGCTAATGTTTAAAGTCGTTTCCGGATCGGATGTAATAGAGGCATAAGCGCTGGCGGTATCGTGGGTGGCGGGTAGAATTACTTTGATGCCTTCATAATCTCCGATCACCGTTCCCGCATCAACAACCTCCGGAAAGATTGTGCCGAAATCAAGCTTGTTAATGATCTCTTCACTCCATTTATGGGTTAAATAATCGTAAATCTGAGTTGTTGAGGCATGTGTAAATTCATAAACATATCGCGTGGTAAGCTTTCCGGCGAGATAGCTTGGCAGGGAGACGATCTTTTTTATTCTTGAAAACAGTTCAGGATTCTGTTTTTTTAAATACATAAGCTGATAGACTGTGTTAAAAGGTTGGTACTGGGTGGGAACTGCTTTGGTTATAAAGCCTCTGTTTGCTTCAATTTCTTGATTTATTCGTTCACTTTCAGAAAACATGGCAAAGTACTGGATGGGATCCATTAATTTTCGGTCTCTTTCATCCAATGGAACAAAGTCAACTCCCCATCCATCAAAACCGATAGAAGCAATTGGATTTGTTTTTCTTACCCGATTCACGGTACTCATGATTCTCTGAAACATCTTATCGATGTCCCAGAAGCTTAAGTGGCCCCGTGAATAGGCAAAACTCTCAAATCGGTCAAGTTCTTCTATGCTAATTTGCCCGTCGTTCAATCTTGAAAGAAAAACCTTGGTACCTGAGGCACCAAGGTCTACGGAAATCACGCATTTACTCATTATATGATCAACTCACTGTCTGTACATCTTCTTATATACTTCCCTGAGGTTTTTCTTTGTCTCTTCAGGAAGGGTAAAGATCTCCTTGTTGAGTTTTAAGGCTTCCAGATAAATCTGGACATTTTTTTCTGTTACCTTGGCACTGGCAAAAGCCTCAGAGAACCTCTGACCTACGTTTACAAGACCATGACTTTTCATGATAACGGCACTGTTCTCTCCCAGAGCCTCAACTGCATTGTTTGCCAATTCCCAGCTGCCGGGATCCCCATATTCTGAAACCTTTATCTCTGGGCCGCAGATCATGGCACTGTCTTCAATCAACGATGGCACTTCTGTCAAGGTCACCGATGCGATGGAAGAATAGACCGGATGGGTGTGCAGAATGAACTCAACATCCTCTCTCTTTTTGTAAATGGCCACATGGAGTTTCCATTCGGAGGAAGGAGAATGCTGTCCCTCCAAAACTGTTCCCTCAAGGTCGATGACCATAATGTCATCTTCTCGCATAATATCGTAGGGGAAACCGGAAGGAGTAATATACACCTTGTCACCCTTTCTCAAAGAAACATTCCCCCAAGTTCCCTTTACCAGTTCTTCTCCGGCCATTCGCTTACATGAATCAACAACTATTCCTTTATACCAGTTTTCCATAACTATTACCTCCTGTATGGTTTCAATATAGTTCTTTTATGTTCTCGTATAACTTTAAATACTTCTCATATTGGCGATTGTACATATCGTTTTCTTCTTTTATGGGCTGTTCTCTTTCAGTAATCTTAATATATTTTTTTGCCTCTTCCACTGTTTTTATCATTCCTGTTCCCAAAGAAGCCAATATGAAGTTGCCGATGGCAGAGGGCTCTTCAGCTTCAATGGTATAAATGGGTTTGTTGAAGGCAGAGGCTTCAATTTGCCTCCAAACGGGACTTTTACTGCCTCCACCAAGGGTTTTAATAGATGTGATGGCAATTCCCAACTCCTCAAAAACATCCATACAATTTTTCAGCGAGAAGACAACGCCTTCCATAATGGATCTTATCATATGGGCCTTTTTGTGGTTCATACTCAATCCGAAATAGACTCCTCTTGCCTTTGAATCCCAATAGGGCGTTCTCTCGCCCAGCAAATAGGGCAGGAATATCAATCCCTGTGAACCGGCTTCAACTTCTGAGGCGATTTTGGAATAATCTTTAAATATCTCCCCGTCAGAGCCGCTGTCAAAGGTATTTCGAAACCAGGTCAAACTTGAGGCTGCCGTTTGGGTAATCCCCAAAAGATCCCATTTGCCCTCCAGAGGATAGGCCCAGCAGATGATTCTTCTTTTATGATCTTTCTTTGGCTTGTCAGAACACGAAGCAACCACACCGGCCGTTCCCACAATCACAGAAACCGAGCCGCTTTCAAACAAACCGGAACCGATCTCTGCAACCGCATGATCCGAACCACCGTTAACTACCGGGATGCCTTCTTTCAAGCCTGTCTCAAGAGAAGCTTCTTTTGTAATACGACCCATGATTTGGGTGGAGGGAGCTACCTCTGGGAAGAGGTCTTTATCGATATCAAGTAGCTTAAAAGCTTCATCAGACCACTTTAGATTTTCCACATCGTATAAAAGAGTCCCGGAGGCATCCGATGGATCGGTTACCATCTTGCCGGTTAACTTGTATTTTATATAATCCTTTGCCAGGAGTATTTTTTTCGTTTTTTTGTACAGATCAGGATTTTCTTGTTTTATCCTGATGATATTTGGTGCTGTGTAACTGGTTGTGGGAAAGTTGGCCGTCATCTCAAAAAGTTTTTCGTAATCACCGGTTTCTTTCCACTCATTAATGACTTTGTCGCCCCGTTGATCGAGCCAAGTGATGGCATCCGCAAGCAATGCGTTATTTTCATCCAAATAGACATGTGTGTGCATCTGGCCACAAATAGAGATGGCCGCTATTTGTTCAAATTCGCTTTTATATTCCCCTTTTATTTCTGTTAATCCTTTTTGAAGGCCTTTCCACCATTCATTGGCGTCTTGAAGCGCCTCGCCGTGTTTTTCCGATTTGATGGCATATTCATATGATTTTCCAGTTATAAACCGTCCCTGTTCATCAATCAGACATGTTTTAATTCCCATTGTTCCTAAATCAATCGATAAGTAATATTGCATAAGTCACCTCAAAATAAAGTTGAAAAGCGGCTCAAAAAGAGCCGCATTATTCTTACTCGAAATCACTCAAATATTCTATGAACCAGTCTACATTTGCCATGTATATTAATTTGGAGGCTGTCTGTACGTATCCGGGAACGTCTTTTCCGGCTTTGATATCAAGTGCTGTCTGTACGCCTTTTATACCCATTTCTGCGGGGAACTGCGCAATTGTTCCTGCAAATGTACCCTTTTTAACTGCATCTAAAGCGGCAGGTACAGCGTCATAACCAATAACAGTGATGTCTTTCTTTGCTTCTTCAACAGCTTTTCTTGCACCCAACCCCATGTTGTCATTAGAGGCAAAGATCAAGTCAAGCCCAGGGTTTGCCTGGAGGATATTCTGTGTTACGTTGTAACCCTGCTCAACTTCCCAGTTTGCGGTCTGTTCGGCAACAACTTTAATACCATCATATTCACTGACAACATCGTAAAAACCATTTCTTCTATCCGCTGCATTCTGTTGTCCTGCAACGCCTGTTAATATAGCAACTTCACCTTCTGCACCAAGAAGACTCAATGCAAACCATCCGGCAATCTGTGCACCGTAATAGTTATCCGTTCCGATAAATGGAATTGGTTTAAGACCTGCTGCCTTGATTGCTTCTGCATCAAATTTTGTATCTAAATTGATGACGGGTATTCCGGCTCTTTCGGCTTTTCTAAGTACTGGAATTAATCCCTGAGAACTGGACGGTACAATACAAATTGCATCGACTCTTCTCGTAATCATGTTTTCCATAATCTGCATCTGTTCTTCAGCGCTTCCGTGTCTCTGTCCAGCTTGAACGATTAATTCAACATCAAGCTTGTCTGCCTCTTGCTGAGCGGCGTTAACCATGGTGATGAAATACTCGTTACTCAATGTCATTGGGATGAATCCAATGGTTGTTTTCGCTAAGACGACAGCCCCGATTAATGTAACCAACAACAACGTTAAAAGTGCTTTTTTCATGCTTTTCACTCCTCCTAAAATTTAAGGGTTACCCCTTTTTTGTCTTCATTCTGTCATAAAACACAGCCAAAATGATTACCGAACCGATTATAATTTGCTGATAATAAGAAACCACATTTAACAAGGTCAATCCATTTCTAAGTGTTCCCAGAAGCAGTGCGCCAATCAGCGTTCCGACCAAACCGCCTTCGCCTCCTGCCAGACTTGTTCCACCTATTACAACTGCGGCAATGGTGTCCAATTCATATGAATTACCACTAATGGGCGTTGCATAGTTCAGCCTTGCTGTTAACAACACACCGCCAAGACCTGCCAATAAGCCCGAAATCGCGTAAGCCATCATTTCATTGAAAGGAACGTTTATTCCCGAAAGCTTTGTTGCTTCTCTATTTCCACCAATTGCAAAGATATGTCTTCCCAAACGGGTCTTGTAAAGGATGAAAAACCCGATGGCAAAAACAATCGCCATGTATATGGCAAAAATGGGAATTCCAAAAATCTCCGCTGAAGCAATTGTTTCAAACTCAAAGGGAAGACCTGAAACCGGCTTCCCGTTGTTAAGCGCAAGTGCCCCACCTCTTGCAATACTCATCATACCCAAGGTAACAATAAAGGCCGGAACTTTTCCAAAGGCGATTGTGACGCCATTAACAACTCCTGCACCAACACCGATCAAAACACCTAATATGATTGCAATGGGAATCGGTACACCGGATACCAACATCATCCCGGAACCGACACTTGTTAACGCAACGATTGAACCAACGCTTAAGTCGATTCCCCCGGTGAGAATGACAAATGTTTGTCCCACCGCTATGATGGCTATTAATGAAGATTGCACCAGAATATTCATCAGGTTATAGACATCTAAAAAATATTCACTTGAAAGTGAAAAGATTAAAAAGATTAATCCAAAACCTATAAACATACCATAATTTCTAAGAATAA
>CAZRYM010000041.1:0-15898 GCA_964604305.1 uncultured Thermotogaceae bacterium
GATTTTGCTTTCTGGAGCTTGGAATTTATTTGGAATTTGGAGTTTGGAATTTGGAATTTCCCTGTAAGGGACGGGAGATTAGCTTCGCTGATCTCAGTGGGGTGGGTACAAAGCAAAAAGACCTGTGGCTATTGTCGGGCTTGTCCGACGAAGCCCGCCAGAAAGAAATGATATCTTACGCAAATAAAAAAAGCCCGCCTTCAATAAGCACAAGGCTTATTTTCGGCGGGCGAAGTCGGGATGGGGATATTATTTACACCTCTTAATATATTGATTATCAATACTTGTAATTACACTACATTTTCTTCATTTATAATTAAATTTATCGAAAAAGACTGAATATTAGATTTTTATATTATTTTTGGGAAAATCCACTACAATGATTCGATCGAAATTCCAATTTGACGAAGTAAAAATCAGTATTAGAAAAGTTATCTATAACTCTGGCCGCAACATCAATAAAAATGGTGATTGTAAAGTTTACATCGAAATCATTGCGTTTTACGAATACAAAAAAAGGAAAACACGCAGGATACCTACTGATGTATATGTGAAACCGATATTCTGGGAATCAAAGGAAGATGATGGAAGAGTTTCAATTAAGGACCCTGATCACATTTTGAAGAATACTAAAATAAATCGAGTATTTGGTAAATATATGGTACAGTTGGAAGAAAGAGAGATGGGCACGTGGAGTGAGAATTTTGACAAGAAAAACCTTGTTTCAATTGATGATATGTTTCCGCAAAAGACAAAATCATTAACAGATTTTATTGACGACTACATAGCGTATCGGAAATCTGTCAATACACCACGAGGGACCCTAAAGGAATTTACCACCTGTAAGAATCGAATAATTAAATATGAAAAACATATAAATAAGAATCTGAAGTTTGGTGATATAAATTTGAAGTTTAGTGATGATTTTTATTCCTTCCTGTTAAGTGAAAATTATTCAGAAGGAACCATACATAAAACCTATTCCATCCTAATTACAATTTTGTACCATTATTACGAAAGAAGGGATGAATATAACATTAACCTAAGTGATAAGTTTCGGTCTAAACAGTTTAAACGAGGAAAACCATCTGAAAATGACCCGAAACCCTTATCTAAAATTGAACTGAAGACTTTAATTGACCATACCTTTGATTCTTCGGATTTAAACAGATTGAAAGAACGTTTTCTTTTCCAAGTTTCAACTGGAATTCGGTATTCTGATATGTTTAGTATAACGGTAGATAATATCAAGGACGAGTGTATAGTCTATCAACCCCAGAAAACTCGCCACAAACGAGATAATTGGGTCATAGTACCACTAAATCCTCTGTCATCTTCTATCCTTGACGCTTATGGGTATGATATGAATATTTTGAAGTTGTCAAATCAAAAGTATAATCAAGGGTTAAAGAAAATGTTCAACAAACTTATCGAAGACTACCCCCAGATTTATAAGACCACTTATACCAGTCACAATGGTCGGGACACATTTATTACGAATGCTCTCGAATCTGGAATTGATGTACCCACAATACTCCGGATGGTCGGACAAAGTTCATACAGGGTGATGAAGAGGTATACCAAACTATCCGATAAACATATTAAAGAAAAGATGGCGATGGTTAGTGAATATGATGTTACAATTTAATTCAATCTGGTTTTAACTGGTTGGTCTAACCCATTAATCTTATTCTTAACCTTATAAACATAATTCGGAGAACATTCAACTATTCGTGAAATCTTCCTGATACCAACATCATCCTTTAATAGTTCAACTATTTTTTTCACTTTCGGTTTTGAAAAAAATTTATCATCGGATTCAACTGTACCAACTTGACGACCCTTGTACTTCCCTTCAAGTTTTGCCCTCTGAACCCCATTCATTGTCTTTTCTCTATGTTGGTGGTAAAAGAACTCGGATAATGAACTCAGAAGGTTAACCATTAACCCCGTCATTGGTGTTTGGTTCCCATTTTCATCTAATGTTGTTATTCCTTCGTTTTTTGATGTGATAGGTATGTTATATTGGTGTATTTGGTTGATGGTTTCCAGTATATCTGAAGTGTTTCTTCCAAGTCGGTCGATTCTAAGTACGATAACCTCTGAAATCTTTCCGTTCTTGATATCTTCCAACAGTTTTTTACCAGAAGGTCGGTCCGCAAATGCGACACGACCGCTAACCCCTTCATCTTTGTATATTTTCCAATGTGGTTCGATTTTATCGACTTGGTTCCCGACTGATTGAAGATAATGGCTGGTCCTGATATAGTATGACACCTGTTTTTCACTCATATTTTGCATTATTTTAAACGGGGGTGTTGTAATAACACCATAATAAAACTCTAAAATACTGAATATCCGGGACTTAACCAAATAAAAGGAATAAAAAGTGTATATTAGATACACCACGATTTAAACTTGAGCAGGAAAAAACTTTGTTTGAAATATTTGTGAGTATATTTTAATGAATTCGATGAATCTGGTTCTCTGTCCGTAAATCATTCTATTTGCGGAAAAACTTGCTTAACGGATCCTAACCGGATAATCGAAACTTTCAGATTTTTACATCTTTCTGGTTAAGATTTCATTTACAGTCACCATATTAATTTGCGGAAAAAGTTGTCCAACCTCACAACTTTTTACGGACCATTTCATATTCTTTGATGATATCTTCAATTAAATAACCAATTGTATGTGAATCAAGATTTACAAAATTTATCACTTCATATTCTTCAGGGTCAACTTTTATTTTCAGTAAATAATGTAGAACAAACTTCCTGTATTTTTCTTCAATCGAACCTTCATCTGGATAAAAGTCATTAATATCAATCTCATAGCTATCATACATTTCATTTTCCATAATTTGTCTTTATCTTTTTAGAAGACCATAATGATGTTATGGTGTTTTATAGGGTCATCTTTAATCACATTTTGGTTTACAAATAATATCATCCCAATTTGCTGTTAACCAGTACAATCTACGCATACGCTTATTTCTTACGACATAAACTATCAAAATAGTCACTTAAAACACTTCTTATTATTGAAGATTTGGTTTTGTGTGTGTTATTTGATATGTGGTTAAGTTTATTCAAATCATCTTCCGTGACCCTGATTCTGAGGTGCTTTGTCTTTTTCATAGTTATAAATATTAGACGATTCCAAAAAAGTATTACATCACCCTTCTTTTTTCGAAATATTTTCTGTATATTTTTTATTAAACGGAAAAAACTATGGAAGTTCAAGTCCCTAAATCGGTGGATGTTGTATCATTAATTGAAAGTTTAAACCAATCCAGAACAAGAACAAATAATTTGATTTCCAAGACATATTATTTTCTTTCATTGTTGGTTAACACCCCATATACAAATAATGTAAATAAGGAAGAAAAGGGGTATAGAAAAATCAATTCCGTTAGGATTAAAAAAATTCTTGGTTATGATGATTTTTATGTGATAAGAAACCTATTAAAGGATGACAATAACCCTGTAATTGAAATTAACAACTCATACCACTCCACACACGAATCGAGTAAACGCAGTAAAAGTTATCGATTATCAGAAAAATACAACACAGGGCAGGTGATCATTAAGAATTTACCTGAAAAATTGTCGAATAGAATCGTGGACATCAACAATCAGTATAATAAAAACTATTCTTTACAATATGCGTATGATTTCTTAGACCAACAATTTGTAAAACAAAGTTTAAACATTAATCCTTATGTATTCTCATATATTAGGTCATTTGGGTTAGAATTAATCCAAAAGGTTCACGATAAGAACCCTTTCCAAATGATTATGATATATTCATTAATTGGAAAATGGTTAAATGATATTGAACTGGTGTATAAAAATAAACTCTACCACCGTCCTTCACCTTCAAACCATAGATTTAATTCAGGTCTTACATCAATGCCCCATCAACTTCGACCATTCATAATCTGCAACGGTAAAAAATTAGTAAGTCTTGATATTTCATCCGCTCAACCCTATTTATTATCATATATCATCAACAATGAGTTTTTTTCAAGTAATGATGAAGGGTTAAACTTAAAGACAGTCTACCCAGAATTGTATGATGAACTAAATTCCATTGGAATTTTGAATAAATCGTGTGAAATAACAACCTCTGGTTATACTGGCAATAGTATTTCATACACCTCGATACCTCTACACAATTATGACAATTATAAAGAAGAAGTGGAGGAACCCTTTATGTGGTGTGATTTTTATGCAGACGATGAGGTTATAAGTATCAAAGATTTTCAGGATTTACCATTTGATGATGATTTTTACAGAGCAGATAATCACATAAATGTTTCAGAACTTGATTATCCGAACTTTACTTATTGTCAATTACGTAACAGAAGAATGTTTAAGTCAACCTTTCTATACTTTATATTTGACAACTCATTTAACAACAGACACTTCAATCCATATCTTCAGACTTTTTATCAACTTTATCCGGGGATCGGAAGGTGGATCGATGATGCACATAAGATTATTGGTAAAACAAAATTTTCTTACCTCTTGCAACGGTGTGAAAGTTATTTAGTTTTAAATATTATTTCAAGGAAATTCAACAACTTATACCCTACAGCACCTATCTTCACTATCCACGATTGTATTCTTACCTATGAAGAATATATTCCAGAATTATCCGAAATGATTAAGGTAAATTCAAAAAACATAACAAATATCGATGTTGGAATTCACCATAATTTAAATATGCCCATTAAGGATCCAGACCCTGTTGATGTTGCCGAAGAATGGAATGACATAAAAAGTATAAATAACCAAAGGAAATATGATGTAGTAAAAGGGGATATCATTCAAATAAACATTGATGAGGGAAAGAAATTTCTAAAACAATTTATCAACTTATAAGAATGATGAATAAAACCATTCTTGCATTTAAACAGAAGAAGTGCTACTTTTATCAAAAAATAGTTCGTGAAAATTGATATTCGAAAAATAAAACACCACCCCCTCAACAGAGAAATATATAGTTTAAGTTCCATAGATGAACTTGCCGAAAGTATTAATGATGTTGGTCTTTTACAACCCTTGACTATCGATCAAAACAATCAAATTATTTCAGGTAATAGAAGGTTTGAATCAATAAAAAGACTTGGTTGGAAGAAAGTTGATATCAACAGAATTACTGTTAAGAATGGGGATGAAGTTCTAATTTTGGTTCATTTCAACAAACAAAGGGTTAAATCAATACAAGAACAACTTAATGAATATGACCACCTTCAAAAATATTACAAGAAAAATAAAAAATCAAAAGGTGGTGTTAAAAGTATTCGTAAGAAAATTGGTGATGATATAAAAATTAGCGATGGTCAATTAGCTCGTATTTTATTTGTCCGCAAACATAGTCCAGAACTAATAGATTTAATTGACAAACAGATTCTAACGATAAATCAAGCATACCTCCAGTCAAGTCGTTCATTGAAAGAAAAAAAATCAATAAATAATAATGACAAAATTATTTTAGAAAACGCTATGGTGGGTGATTGGGTGTTTTTCCAAAAGTCGTCTGACAAAATGGTTGAACTGTCAGATGAAGAAGTTGATGTTATATTTACTTCACCACCATTTTATGCGAAAAGACTTTACCAAAAAGAAGGTGGAATTGGAAATGAATTGACATCTGATGATTATGTCAGGAATTTAGTAACACACTTGGATGATTGCTACCGAGTATTAAACCATAGCGGCTCATTCTTTTTAAATCTCGGTGATACTTTTAAAAATGGAAACCTTCAAAATATACCCCACAAAGTTTCAATTCAACTTCAAGACAAAGGTTGGATTCTACGAAATACCATAATCTGGTCTAAGAAAAACCCAAAACCCTCCGCATCCAAAACAAATTTGTGTCCGTCATATGAGTTCATTTTTCATATGACAAAATCCACAAATTACAATTACACACCTACCTTATCTTCAATTTTATCGAAAACGAGACCTTCATTACCCCCAAGGCACAGGTCTGATAAAGTTATTTCCTATTCATCCGTTTCACCATATTTACCAAACTCGGAAGGGAAAAATATGGGGGATTACTGGGATGAGGACATCGTTAAAACAGCAGTAGTAAATCAAAAGAAAGTAAATGGAATTGAACACCCAGCTATGTTTCCCGACCAGATTGTATATCTTCCTTTACTTCAAACCGTCGTATACCCATTTTTAGGTCAAGATTTAGATAGACAGTTAATGGTTCTTGATCCGTTTGCGGGAAGTTTAACAGTTGGTAAAGTGGTTAAAAGAATTAATGAACAGTACGGAATTAGAATTAAGTTTGTTGGTTACGATATCAAAAAATATTTTTAATCATTAGAAACCGTAAACTAATAAATGGTTCAATTTCCCAAAAATTGGGTGAATATTTCATAGACGCCTTTGACCTGTTGTTTTAACCGTCTGTCTGTCAGGGAGTTAAGGGAGGATACTAAGGGTGGGAGAAGGAAGGGAGGACAGGGGTATACTATTTGCGGAAATAGTTGTGTTGTTGTATAAGAATTGAAAATGTAATAATCTGTAAAAGTTTTAATCAATAAACAATAATTTCAATATCATCATAATATAATTCGTTCCTCCCCTTATTCCAGATATATATAGAAAGTTTATAATCCTCCTCATCTATTTGAGGTAGATGATATGATAAATTAATATTGTTCCAGTCTTTGTTTGAAGTATTATATGCTCCAAGATCAAATAGGTTGTAATAAAGGTCTGATTCATTTCCTTTTATTGAAACAACAAAATACGTTTCTTTAAATTCCTTTATTTCTGACAATATTTGTCCTCTGATGAAAAGATAACGATTCTTAGACTTCAGGTAGGTTGGATTACTAACCTTATAACTAATTCCAAAATCATCCGATTGTCTGATATACCCCGAATGTTCACCAACAGGGTCATCGACATTAGTAATATTAATGTTATTCCAGTTTGGGTTATTTAGTGAATCGAATGATAACTTTTCAACCAAAACTGGTTGAGTTGTATCTAATCCAAGAAATTCCATTAATGAAATATTTGATTTAATGTCAGATTTCCTACAAACTGAAATTTTATCATCGGTTGATAATACGTGTATGTTATTTACAATTTCAGGGTAATTAAAATAAATGTCAGACAAGAAATATTCGTTCTGAAATACTAAATAATCATATTTCCAAGATAGAGACTCTTTGATGTTTTCTTTACTCGTTGTCATAACCACATACCCATATCTATCCATCAGAATGAATGGAATGTTTGGGGCGTATGCGTCTAAGACGAGAATTTTATCATTTGTATTGACATTTGAAGAGTTTAAAAGAAGTTTTGAATCCTGAAAATTATCAATAGTAGTGTTTGCCCTACTCCAGAACCCAGTTACTTTCTTTGATTTTTGTGTGTTATTTGCAATAATAAACAATGGTATACATAGAATCAAAATACCAATGATAGATATGGGTACTTTCTTTTTTATTTCAATGGATGGGATAAGATATAGAACAAATAGTAAGGTTAACACAATTGGTATAAAAAAGGTGTCAAGAAAATAGTAATCGTGTGAATAGAATTGTTTCATCATAAGAAAGGAATATGATGTAACCCCTAAATAAACTACAATAAGAAATAAACCAAACCAACCAACTTCAGTCGAGATCTTCCGTCTGTTTCTAATCGTTAAGATTATACCAATGATTGATAAAACCACAATATAAATGTAGTGACCCTTTGTAAAGTATTCGTATATCCATTTTTCCCTTACTACACTTATTATATCCTTCATCTCCTGAATACTGGATGGAATCATTGGATGATTTAAAAACATTGATCCGTAACGTTCTCTTAAAATGGTGTTATAGAAGAAGTAACTTCCTACTACCAATATGGAGGTCAATAGGGGAATAACTACTTTCCATTCAATCCTAAACCGTTTAACAGTAAGAAGTATTTGAATGCATAGTAATGAAATGATATAAATTGAAAATGGGGTTCTTGACAATGAGGACAATGTTAAAAAAACGATTGACCAGTAATACGATTTAATATTGTTTGTTTGAAAGTACTTTATATAAAAATATATTCCAATAAAAACATTTGATAGTGATGGGATTGATGGTAGGAACCCTGATTGATAGTATAGAAATATTGGTGAGCTTGCAGCGAATAGTAGTACAAATGTCGATTTAGAATAACTTTTTGTTAATAGTAACGAACTCTTGAAAAGAAAGAATAATCCTATAATAGAATAAATTAAAATATATAATCGAAATATTAGTGGTCCACGATAATTGAACATTTTCATTAACAATGACACTACATACTCGTGTATTGGAAAATCTACTGAAGTAATACTGTTATCAGATGGTATCTTAAATTCACCCGGAAACTGGTGGTTTAAAACAAATGTTTGAGGGTGAAAGAAATCAAAACCATTATCTATAAAACCCAGAGACAATGCGTATCGGTCTGCTTGAGCCCAAGCGTGTGTATATTTTGGAAATTCACCAACTACTTTAATATTATTGACGAAAAGAAATATTATTAGTAACCCAACGAAAACGAATGCAATCTTTTTCATATAATCATCATTGGTTTTTCATCACTTCTATATCACAAGAATTAATGTACTAAAGTAACATCTATAAACATTAAATAAAAATATTTATTTTGATGGTGATTGAAATTATAACACCTTGATAATATGTTGCCAATAATGGGTATATTCTCTTTTTAAATTAACTTTATCCAAGATATGTCGAATACAACGGATAATTCTGTACTTACTCCAGAAGATATTAATGATAGATTGGATGATCGGTTATTAAAATATGAGGACCTTAACTTTCTTGAACGATGTGGTATGTATTTGGGGATAGCTCAGTTGTTAGAGTTCGACTTAAAGAAACTACTTGCGGAAAAATATGATTGTGAAATTAAAAAGATGGAAGAATGGTCGTTAGGTAAAGTTTACTCAGAACTGGAAAAAAATGGTATCAGACCTGATTTTTTACAAATACTTAAAAACACAAAAGATAACAGGAATTATATTGCTCACGAACTCATCGCCAATAGAATAGTTATGGATGTTTTTTTTGGTAAACTCATACCTGAGAACCACTATGATAAAGAATCCAGAAGACTCGATAAATTCATAATAGAATTAGAACAACTCGTAATCATATACAATTGGATAAATACAAATGATGGGTGGGGGTAGCACCATTTACGTTCACTACTTTTTACACTACAAAAAACAAAACCCTGTAAATAAATTGTTTACAGGGTTTACTGTCGGGATGGGGAGATTCGAACTCCCGGCCTCCACGTCCCGAACGTGGCGCGCTAACCTGGCTGCGCTACATCCCGATGGAATTGTCAATTCCTTTGACCACCGAAGTCCCGGTCCATCGGGACGAAGGTAGTTGTATTCTGTGTTCTGTATTTTCAATTTAATTTAAAGAACGCTAAGCGGGCGGAACCTGTCCCGAAAAACAACGAATCTCTGATTCGGTAGTTTTTCGAGGATCCTCGAAAATTCAGCGAACCAAAGGTTCGCGTATTTTCGGGAGCTGCGCTACATCCCGCCCTTGCATCTTCCTGATAATCAATCGCTAATATACAATAAATTATTATAAGAACAAGCGATTTTTATCAAAAATTCCGAATGCAAAAGTATAATTTTTTAGAATAAAAGAAAAAGCATTTCTAACTTCCTTTCATTTGACAGGAAGTTGCAGAACTCATTACAGTGAATAACCTTCTATTTATTGTGGACTATAAATTCGCCAGATACTGCAGTTTAATCATTTATTAGATAAAACTAATTTAGACATTTCTAGTGTTTGGCATTGTTAATAAAGGATTAAATAATGCAAATATTGCATAATAAATGACGATGAGAACTTGATTTTCTTATCTTTGGAATAATCACATTAAAACCAAAACAGAATGAAATTCCTAAAAAAAATTTCAATCATTGTAATTCTTGCCTGCATCAATCCTGCAGTTCAATCGCAGACAATCTTAATTGATACAACTTTTACAACAGATGGTGAAATTTACCCTTTCTCCCAGAATGATACAGCCTATGGAATTAGAATGTCGGGCGACATTGTACTGAATAGTGACACTAGCTTAGTGAGAGTTATATTTTCTGATACAAATTATAATGAATACATGGTATATGAAGCTTACCCTTTGATTTCATCGAAGTATTCGTTTTCAGTAAACAATGTGTATGACGAAACATATTGCCTCGATGAAGTTGTCCCATATTCAATTAGGATTGAGATTATCAATGCCTCTTTCACTTTAGATCAGATCATTATTTCCAGCGAGGAATGTACAAACTCAGAACAAGACAGATATACTGCTAAAAGAACTCTTGATGATAAAAAAATTGATACAATGAATGTCAGAATTGATGATTTTGGAATGGAATGGATTTCTTCTGATAATTCTGAGGTGGCTATGTATTATGAGGAAAAGGTGGATTTATATGGTCAGAAATATAATATTCTTGGTTATGATTACTATGGGGGTGGGGTATATGAAGTTATTGGACATATGGATTATGTTGCAGAAAACTCCTCATATACAGTGCATTTTGATTGGAGAAAAAGACATGATGCGGATGATACCTCATCTATGTATTGGGATAATCAGGCTGATACTTCAGGGTGGATGACAAAACACAGTGAGCAAGGGGATTGTGGAAGTTGCTGGGTATTTGGACCAATTGCAGTCTTTGAAGGATTAGTGAATTTATATTTTAATGATCATCTTGATTTTGATTTATCTGAACAACATTTATTCTCATGCAGTGCACAAGCGACCTGTGAAACTGGAGGTGAACCAAGTGAAGCTTTAGAATACGGAATCAGTCATGGGTCAAAGACTGAGGATTGTTTCCCATATTATGGAGAGAATGCTGACAACTATAATTGTAATGATACTTGTAATTATTCTGATACTTTAATATTTGCTGACACATTAATCGGAATCACAAAAACAAATTTAGACAGTATTAAAAAGGCTTTAATTAATAATGGCCCATTGTCAGTAATTGTAGATGTTGAAGGATCTCCCGTAGACCACGCAATGGCACTTGTTGGTTATAGAATGGACTTTCAAGATAGCGTTACAATATGGATCTTTAAAGACAGCCGATCATCCCACTTTTATAGAGAAAAACACAGGGATGGACTGATAAAAGAAGTTATTGCAGTACTAGTTCCTATTGAAGTCTATGATTCTAATACTACCCATCAATATGAGGTAAATTGCTTCGATAAAGATGGCGATGGTTATTATTGGTGGGGAATTGGAGCTAAACCAGACACTTGCCCTGATTGCCCGGACGAACCAGATTGTAATGATAATAATGCACTTATTGGGCCATGTGACAGCTGCTATAATGAGGTATGCAACTATTAGTATGAGACAGAAAATATACATATTGATCGCGACACAACATGGGCGAGTGATCAGATAATAGAAAATACGATTTATGTTGATTCAGGCTATACACTCACTATAAAATCGGAAATAAAATTCGTTAAACATAGCGGAATTATTGTTAAACAAGGAGGGCGATTGCATTTATATGGAGCGACACTTACGAAGGCTTGTCATGATTTGTGGAATGGCATTGAAGTTTGGGGAAGATATGATACTACACAGTATTATTCTAACTTTCACGGTATGGTTCGGATTGATAGCAACTCATTAATTGAATATGCAGAAATAGCATTAATCGCTGGTAGCGAAAATGTTGACACAGATCCATATTATATGCGGGCAGGTGGAATAATTAAGGCCAAAAATTCTCATTTTCGAAACAATACAGTGGATGTTGAGTTTTATCCTTACAGGAATCTGCACCCAAACAACAATAAGATTGAGCTACCTAATTCAAGTAAATTTGAGAAGTGTTTATTCGAAACGGATAATAAAGACCTTTATTATTACTATCCCCCAGACAAACATGTTATATTATCACAGGTTAAAGGCGTTGATTTCTTTGGATGTAGATTTATAGGGACGGAACTTGAAGATGTGCATTATTTCCTGGACAGAGAAATTGGATATGGTATTTATTCGACAGGTAGTTCCTTTAAGGTTGACGATTTTTGCTCAAGCCAGGCAACGCCATGCCCAGAGTCGAGCTTAACTCAAAGTGAGTTTAAGAATCTTAGATATGGTGTATATGCAGTTGAATGGGATGCATCAAGATTAATAACAATCAAGGGATCTGACTTTGAAAATAATATATGTGGGATATATCTTTCAGGGACCACGAATTCATCTATCGTTTTAAACAATGTTGATATAAATCCGTCAGGTGTAAGCAATTCATTTAAAGATACTATTTGTGGCATATATATTGACGATTGTACTGGATATCAGATTGAAGAAGATTCTATATCATCAGGATTTACTTTAAGTTTCTCGGCCGATAATAATTATGTTGGATTATATATAAAAAACTCTGGAATAGCAAACAATGAAGTGTACAATAATGAATTTACCGGAAACTATTATGCAACTATAGTCGAAGGAGTAAACAGGGGAGATTCGACAGGTCTTTGCATTAAATGCAATGATTATTACACTAACAAGAATGACATTTTCATTGTCCCTGACACATCCTTGAAAGGAACTCAATATGACCAAGGTATTGCAGAATATCAAGGAACACCTTCCGATTCAACAACTACTGGGCCTGCCGGTAATACATTTACTGAATACCTGTATCCTGCTGATACTATTAACTTTAAATATTTCAATTATTTAAATGACACAACTGAGTATTTCAATTATCTGCATCATAATTATAGCATTGAGAATCCAAGAATATATCCTAAGAATGTCAATGATTCAACAGAGCTTATACTGTTTCACTTCATGAACTTGGACTTCGATAAAGACCTTTCATGTCCATCATCTTTTGATAATACCGGTAGCATTGAAGAATTGAAAGGATCCCTTGAAAGTGAAAATAGCAATATTGAATCATTAAGCACTGATATTTCTTTGAGCTTGGATGGTGGGAATACCACTAACCTCTTAAATGATGTTCATAGTAGCGGATCTTCGCAAAGCATTGCTCTCCGCCAACAGCTATTGAACGATTCTCCTTATCTTTCTGACACCGTAATCTCAGCCTCAATTGACAATGAAGACGCTTTACCAAGTCCGTTTATCAGGGATGTCTTAATTGCAAACCCGCACTCTCCCAAACAAGAAGAACACCTCAACCAACTGGATCAACGCAGCAATCTACTTCCCGAATATATGAAGCAAGAGATAATTAATCAAAAGTACAGTCTAGATGCTTTAGATCTTCTTGTTTCTAATAAGAGAGCATGGGAAAACCAAAGGGATAGAACTTTAAATAGTCTTGCAAGACAGTATATGGACACAACCAATGCAATAAATCCTGCTGATAGTATAATATCTATGCTGGAAGATGAATACTTAATTGGGCGAAAATTAGAGTTGGCGTTTTTATCTCTAAATCAAAATGATACGGCAGAAGCCAGAAATATGGTGAATAGCATCACATCATTATTCAGCCTAACGCCAACACAAGATTCTATAATAGCAAATTATAACAATCTCATTAATCTTCTTATCAAACAAAAAGCCAATGTTTCACCAGATTCCTATTTCGATAGCATAACCGCGACTTGTTTGTTTTCAATTTATTTTAAAAAATTACCTGGCATCAGTAAAAGAGCTGGCAATCTTCTTGTAGCTGGAGGATATTTAGATATCAGAGAGAGTATATATATACCCAAAGCAACTGCTCTGAAGAGTGGTATGAATTGGTTTCAATCAAATGAAAGTGCCATAAATGAGATGAAAATGGAATTGGCACCTAATCCAGCGAAGGATTATGCTATTGTTTCATATAAGCTTGAGGAAACGTTTAATTACGGGATACTTGAAATTATCGACCTTTCAGGTAATTTGATTCATTCTTTGAATCTACATAATCAAGAGGACGAGATTTTTATCGGCACAAATAGATTATCACCCGGCTTATATCTTATCAGAATTATAACAAACAATTTAAGTCATAGCAAGAAGTTAGTAGTTATAAAATAGACATTAAATGAGCAGGATATTCTATACGATTGCAATAATAATCCTTTCATTTTCATGTTTTTCGCAAACATGGCCAAAGATATATGGCGATAATATTGATGCAGGTCCACGTAAAGTTATTGAGACATATGATAAGGGCTATTTGATCATTAGTAACATATATATATCAGATTATTATCGATATATATGGTTGATTAAAACAGATATTAACGGAGAGATCATTTGGGATAAAAAAATTGGAGAAGGATCGTACCGGTATTATATTGACGATATAAATCAAACCTACGATGGAGGATATATTTTAATATTCAGATGTTCCAAATACGATATTGATGAAGATCCTGTAGTGATGAAACTAAATGCGTGTGCAGAAATTGAATGGTGTACAACTCTGCATACCGATGGTTATAATAGAGGTGTAAAAGTCATTCAAGCACCAGACTCCAACTACCTTGCACTTAGTATGTATCATAGTCCTCAACCCGCAGATAGAATATTTCTTTTTAAACTAAATCAATTAGGCGAAGTTTTGTGGTCAAATCTATATGCGCAACTAGAGCCTGGCATATTTAATGAAGAGGGGTTTGATCTTACAATATTTCCAAATGATTCCTCATATTTAATAACAGGAACATGCGATTATGTTCCAACGGGGGGATTAACTGGTTTTTGGATTAAAGTTAATTCAACAGGTGAAGAAACTGCAAACATTATATGGAACGATACACTATACGAGTATAATTCTATCTTTGAGACGGTACATTATTCTGATCACTTTTGCAGCATTGGAACAAAAGGATATGGATTATTCGAGCACTCACCGACCATATTTAAGCTAAATAACAATGGAGATATTATAGACTATTATCGAGTGGAAAATAATGATACAAGTGCATCAGCAGATGCTATACGAATATTCAATGACACTTTGTTTGTAATTGGAGCACGATGGGATGATGATAATCCTCCATATCAAGACTATTGTAAAGTTTTTCTAACTGATACGACTGGTAATATTATTATAGGTAGAACTTTAGCAAATGAATTACAATCACCTAGAAATGTTGAAATTACATATGATAACAAAATCCTTGTTTTGTGCGGCTTCGTTGTCGGGTCAAACTGGGATATCTATTTTTATAAATTAAATCAGTATTTAGAAGACGATACACTCTACAATATCCAATTATCTTACGATAGCCTCTGTCCCGGTACAATTCTTTCAGACACAATGACTATTAATTGCGATATCTGGGTAAATATCGATGAAATGTTTGATGCTGAGAAGAACTCAAGTTTGTTGATATATCCTAACCCGGCCAGAGATTTTATTCGAATAGAAATACCAAATTATTCATTATTAGAAAGCTCAAAAAATGGTTTTCAAGTCACTTCTGCTAAGCCGATTAATGGAGAGCTAACTCTGGTACTTTATGATGGATTTGGAAGACAAATGGATGAGATGAAAATCCCTAATAATAATGAAACTATCAATCTTAATACCATGGGGTTTAATGCTGGACTTTATATTGCTGTTTTATACAATCACGGAAAAATAATAGCTTCTGAAAAGATTGTTATTCAATAGTAAAACTATCTCATGTGAGAATCTACGAAGATTAGGTATTCTGGAGCTATATCCTGATATCCTAACATCTTTTACAAAACTTTCAGAAAGTTTTAAGAAAATTCAAAATGTTTTAAGAAAACGCTGTGAGGGAATGTAAATCAGGGGATTAAAAATAATCGTCGGGCTGCGCTACATCCCG
>CAZRYM010000042.1:0-4508 GCA_964604305.1 uncultured Thermotogaceae bacterium
TATTCCATGACTTTTCCGATGTTTGAGAGATCAATGTCTTCGATGGCAAGGCTGATATGGGGGATCCAACGGTTGGGGACGTAAAACTTTTTGAGCCCGTCTGAATGATCGGAGAATGTATCGTACAACATCTTTTGAAATTCCAGGATTTGGATGGAGGGTTTGATTTGGATATAGACTGCCGGTCTTTTTCCGGTGAAAATGCCTATCCCGTTGGTGCTCAGGACAAAGGGAAAGGTCTTCTTTTTGATAACAGTTAGTTTTTCATCTACAAGTTGTTCATCTGATTCTTTGGCGATAACCCATGTTAAATGTGGGAATGAGGTTGTTTTTATTCTGGAGATTCCAAATAATTGGTGGAAATCATTCCATACTTTTGTGACTTCCTCCTGGAAGAAATCCGGTAGTTTTGTGATGATTCCGTTGATTTTAATCCCTCCGTTATGATGTCTCTTATGAGATTTTATCATAGATGGTTCCACTAAAAGAAGGTTGTTTTTGTAGATATCATCGTAAAATCAACCCGTATTTCATTAACGGGAGCCCACACGAGGATTCCCCCTACATTTTTTTGTAATTCCATTAAGACTAAATCTGGTATAATGGTTTCATATTCACAATTTGGGTACCCACAAGGGGCACCCCTACATAAAAAAAGAGAAAGGGGCAACCCCACGATAAGAATTGAAAGGGTTTTATTAGGAGGTTTATTATGAGTCGAACACAAATAATGATAGGTGTCATTTTAATACTTTTTCTCTCTGTTAATTTTGCTCTCCGAAGTGTAGAAGGTGAAACGCTAAAAGTGGCTGTCTTTTCCGATCCGCATTTACTTTCGTATTCTCTTAACCCTTTTGGTGAAGCTTTTGATGCCTATATGGCAGGTGACCGAAAGCTTTTAAATATCAGCCCACAGCTTTTGGAAAAGGTCGTTGACGAGATCTTGCAAACGGATGTTGAGATTGTGATTATTCCCGGAGATCTGACAAAGGATGGAGAACTTGTCTCTCATCTTGAGGTTGCTGCTCAATTAAAGCGCTTATCCGATGATGGTCGACAGGTTTATGTCATACCCGGTAATCATGATATTAACAACCCCCACGCAGTACGATATGAAGGAGCCTCTATTTCACAGGTTGACACGGTATCTCCCTCTGACTTCGAACGGATTTATCATGACTGTGGTTATGCATCAACAATTTCAAAGGACCCACATTCACTGAGCTATATAGCAGAACCCACTGACTGGTTGCGTCTTATCGCCATGGATTCGTGTATATACGAAAATAACATGATGATAGGATATCCTATCACTGGCGGACGATTTGGCGAAGAAACTTTAAACTGGATCATCGATGCCATTGAGGAAGGTTGTAAAAAGGGTCAACTGGTATTGGGTTTTATGCATCATGGTATTGTTCAACATTTTAGTTTACAGGAAACCTATTTTGGTGATTATCTCTTGGATAATTGGAAGGAAGTTGCGGAAAATTTTGCGAATGCCGGGATGAATATGGTTTTTACCGGACATTTTCACACCCAAGATGTATCCATGCATCTGTCTTTATTGGGAAATATCATCTATGATGTACAAACCGGTTCATTGATTACATTTCCGAACCCTTACAGAATCGTTCAAATAAATCCAACGGGGGAAATTGATATTAGAAGCTGCTTTATTGAAGATTTGGACGATTACGCCGATTTTAGGGCGTATTCTCAAGGATTTGTCAAAGATGGTATTAACGGTCTTTTACCCGGCTTATTAAAAGATCAGCTGGTAAATTATGGTTTTTCAAAAGGAGTTATTGCTTCGCTTGATCAGTTATTAAATGCCATGTATGGAGAACTTACTCTTTCTCAACACATCGCAACTGTTATGACTGATTTTTATTCCGGTGATGAAATTCCTTCTGAAGAAACAAGTCAAGTGATCAAGACTTTGAAGCAAAACCTCTTAAATCCCTTTCTTTTTCTTGCCGGACTTACGATAGATTCACTTTCAAAGGACTCTCCACCGCCTGACAACAATTTGAGCCTTATTCTTCCTTAAAGAGATGCCGGACAAAATGAATGTTTTAAAACACTATATCATTTTTTCATAACGCACGCCTAAAAATTCTTCCAAGGTATCGTAAAAATCGCAAAAAAGGTGTTTATTCTTTTCCAATACTATCTTTTTGAGATAATTAACAACTCTGATGTCCAGCTTATCTTCCTCAACAAGTTCTCCCAGTATCTTTACAGCATTTTCAGGTGTCATTTTTGTCCTATATGGTCTTTCTTCTATCAGGGCACTGTAAATATCCGCTACTTGAAGGATTCTTGCATATAAAGTGAGATGATCCATACTTAACCCGGATGGATATCCCGTCCCGTCGATACGTTCATGATGCGCTGCTGCTATTTTTGCGATGGTTGTTAAACCACTTCTTGAAAGCATCTGATAGGTATCCGTGACATGCCTTTTCATGATTTCCCATTCCTCTTCTGTTAATGCCTCTTTTTTATGCAGGATTGTCAAAGGTACTTTTAATTTTCCGATATCGTGTAAAAGCGCTGCAAGCTCTATAACCTTAGCATCTGTTTCGCTCATCATTCGAAATGCAATTTCTGAACTGACTTTTGAAACTATGGTGGAATGATTTCTCGTATATGGACTTTTGGCATCAAGCAAAAAGGCTATCCCCTTTACTAACTGAATAGACTGGTCAAGATCAAAGGAAGCATCACTAAAGTCCCAATGAAGGTCCATTGACATTGCCTCAACAACATTTTCATTGAGCAAAACGTCTTTGACTTCTTGTGTGATTTCACCAATCGAGTCCATTTTTTCAACAACCCTTTTGACCAGAGCTTCTTTATCTTGACTCTCGTCCTTGAGTAACTCGATTGAGATTCTATCCGCAAGCTGCAGACTGTTTACTGCCAAAACCAATCTTCGATCTTTTTCATTAATCTTTTTCAGCGAGGTATGGTGATAAACCAGCATCTTTTGATATTCTTCGGGAAAATCAATGGTCTTTAAAAAATAAGACCCAAGAAAAGAATGCTTGTTTTTTCCGTCAAATTCCAGAACGATTTGTTCAATATCCGGTTCTTCGCTTATAAAAGCCGTTGCTTTTTCATAGTCGTTTAGAAGGGCAATCATGAGAAGGGTGATATCGTGAAAAAGACCTGTAAAATAAATTCTCCAGTCCTCATAGTGTAAATTCATTTTTTGGGTAAGATAGTAGAAGACATTTGCTACCGATGTGGAATGCTTAATTAAAGTTCCATAGCGGTTTTCCCCCAATTCAACAAATATCTTCGCTAACTTTTTTACTTCAATATTCAAAATTAGATCATGTTCAGACAAATTAATGACAACCTCCAAAGTTTCGTCTTTTGTTTAATTATAACATCCGGTTTTTTTTAAAAACAAGTCAAGGGCTTTTAATACCTGTATAGTAACGTTTTTTGTGCTCTATTTATTCAATATGAAATGTAGGCAGTATATAAACAACATCTTGGTTTATAATAATGTTAACTTATATTTATCATTTTTTTTCGGCTCTTTTCTTGACTTTACTTGTAAAATCTGATAGGATTTGTTATATAAAATTTAAACGAAAGGTGGCGAGTTGAATGGCAATGACAGTAAACGTTGTAAAGAATCAGACCGTAGTGAATTCTGCATGTCCAAATGCTGTCGTTTCAGCATTCGATTTTGCCGATACCTCGCCAGGCCTTTTTAAAGATAACGATACGGGTTTACTCTAATCCGTAAGGTTTTTTTAGAAGGCTGTGGTGAGATTATAATCCACAGCCTTTTTTTTATTCGAAATTTTAAGGAGGGATAGTTATGCGGGATTTAAATGAATCTCAATCGAACGAGAAGGAAGACTTTACAGACAGTTCCAATGCTAAGATTTATTATTCTTTTTTTATTTGTAAAAGGAGGAAAAGCGCATGAAGTACAGACAAACGTACAGCAACTTTAAAGCAGAACAGAAAAAGTTTCTCTACAAAAACAATCATTTTGACAAATTCAAGCACCAACAGATGGAAAAATTGGTTATCAACGGCATTCATCCCTTTAGGCCATTTTAATGAACGCAAAGTAATATGTGTTGAAGACTAACTTTTTTGATTTGAATTATACTGTGAAAGGAGGAATAATCATGAAGATGAGGAAGATGGAGCACTATTCAATAGAAGGACCTGAGTATCTTGAAGTAATCAAACATGAAGTTCTAAAAAGTATTTCCCAGAATTCGGGATTTGCTAACCGACCCTTCTAGAAGGAGGTGATTGAATATGAAATCTTGTAAGACAAATGTAATGAATACATTGATTGATACGGAGATTAGCGAAGACAGAACGGTAAGAATTTTTGACAATGCAATCAGCAATACCAAAAATATGAGCATCGTACTTTAAAAAAACAAGGAGTGATAAATTATGAAAAACAGTAAATTTTATTCCACAATGGCATATTTGGGTGATTCAAAAGAAGAAAGCAGGAA
>CAZRYM010000042.1:4608-15171 GCA_964604305.1 uncultured Thermotogaceae bacterium
CGGAGGTGAAGAACATGAAAAGAAATTTGTTTTTGTATCCTGTATTTCGTTTTTTTGTTAATATGCTGATTATCGGTCCCATTTTGATTCCCTTTTTACTTTGGAAGGGGTTGGATTATTCCCAAATCATGATCTTGCAATCCTTGTCGGCCGTTTCGGCGATGTTTTTTGAGGTTCCAACAGGGGCTATAGCAGATAAATTGCCCCGTAAGCTATCGTTGGTTCTGTCCGGTATCATCCTGGCTGTTGCCATGTTGTTGTATATTCTCTGTAATCATTTCGTGTTTTTTGCCTTCGCTGAGATCCTCTTTGGATTGGGGCTGACGTTGTTCAGTGGAGCGGATTCGGCTATTTTGTACGAGTCCTTAAAAGCCCTGGGAAGGGAAAAGGAGTATCAGGGCAGAGAAGGTTCCGCAGCATCAAATATCTTTTTGGGTCAGGCCTTTTTTTCCATATTATCCGGATATCTGTATGTGGTTCATCCCACGATTCCTTTTTGGATCAGTACGTTTTTTATTTTGATTGCCTCGGTTTCAGCCTGGTTTTTTAAGGAACCGGATCGGATGAAAAGCAAACATAAATATGTCAAACACATATACATGGGTTTTTGTGATGCGTTGAAAAAACCGAGAATTGTTTGGTTGTTGGTATTTGCAGCTTTTTTCGGTTGTCTGATACGATTGGGCTATTGGCTTTATCAGCCATACTTTGATGTGGTGGATTTGGATATTGTTTTTTACGGGTACATCTTTGCCGGTATGAACCTTGTGGCGGCTTTTGCTTCAAAGGTTCTGTTAAAGAAATTTTCCGAAGTGCGTCCTAGAAAGTTACTCATGTACCTGGCTGTCCTTATGATCATTTCTTTTCTCATACCCGGGTTCATAAAAGGATACTGGGTGATAGGGATTATTTACCTGCAACAAATCTTTAGAGGGATGTATCCGGCAACCATGAAATTTTACGTGAACCTTCAAGTGTCTGACGATTATCGGGCAACAACCATATCAATGGTCAGTTTGATTTCCAGTCTGTCTTTTGCGGTTATCTCTCCCATCATTGGATTTGGTCTGGATAAGATTGGGACACAATCGGTTTACAGATTGGTCGCGTATGGAAGTATGTTGGGAATACTGGGTTTGTTTTATTTAAGAAGACATCAGAAGAAGAAATGTGCTCGTTGAATCAAAAATAACCCGTTTTTTCAAGATCGTATTTCCACTCTCGGTTAATAAAATCGGTGAAAATCCCTGCAATTTCAGGGTCAAACTGCTTCCCTGAGTATGTATGTATTTCGTTGATGGCAAATTCCCAGGACATACTTCCCCTATACGGTCTGTCACTGGTTATGGCATCAAAAGCATCAGCTATCGCCAATATTCGGGATTCTTCAGGAATGCGGGTTCCCGATAATCCTTCGGGATACCCGTTTCCATCCCATCTTTCATGATGGTATCTGACGATGGTCACGATTTCCTTCAATTCCTGTGAACTTTCAAGAACCTTTGCTCCGTATTCGGGATGCTTTTTCAACTGTTCAAACTCTTCTCCTGAGAGTTTCCCCGGTTTACTTAAGAGGGAATTAGGAATCAGTATTTTACCGATATCGTGGACCAGTCCCGCCCAATATATTTTCTGGATACGTTCTTTTGAATAACCCAATTTTTCAGCCAGTGCTGCGCTGATATTGGCAACATTTTCAGAATGTCCCTTTGTATAGGGATCATGCAGTTCCAATATTTGAATCATGGAAAGGATTAATTCCTTCTGAAACTTTCCCTGCCAGATCATGTACTGCTGCATGCCGAGAAATGCTGATGCCACGTTTGAGAAGGCGTTCATGAGTTTCATGTCATCCTTATTGAACTTCCTGTTGCTTTTCTTATCGATGTCCAGTACCATACTTCCCATCTTTTTGTCGCCTATCCTTAATCCCGCAATCATGGAGACCGCTATGGGTCTTGTTGCCTCCTCGATTTGATGGGCTTTTTCTTTACTCATGATGGTACTCTTATCCTGATCCACTATCTGATCCACTACTACGGTTTTTTCAAATCCGAAATGATCGCTGGTATTCAAATCGATCTTTTTGAGTTTTTCAATATCATGTCCTATGGCTGAAATAAACCGCCATTTTTCCCCTTCAAAGAGAGAAATACTGCCATAGTCTGCACTTGGGATCAATTTAATCAGGATTTTTAAAAGGGAATCAAGAAATTTTTCAGGATTTTCCTTTGCCGCTTGAGAGATCTGAGATGTAACCGTCAATATACTTTCCATCCCTTGGGCAAGGTTTGCCTTTTCAAGAAGTGATTTTTTCAATTCGGTATTGACCTGCTGCAACTTTTGTTTGTTCTCTTCCAGTTCTTGGTTTTTTTGTGTCAACTGTAAATTTTGGGAGGTGATTTTTTCAGTGCTGCTTTTAATTCGTTTTTGCAGTTGAATATTCCAGAATAACACCAGCAGCATGATGATGAAGAAAAAAGAAATGCTCAATATAATATAACTCCAGGGAATCTGAGTTTTGACTTGTTCACCAGTCCACTTTTGAATAATTTCATCAATTTCATTACGGGAAATATTTGCCAATCCTTCATTAATAGCCCTTAGTAGATCCTTGTTTCCCTTTTTTATCGCAGCATATACTTTGTTTTCATAGATTGGTCTTTCCATTCGTCTGAACTCTACCTGTCCGGCAATCTTTTCGATATAATAATCAGCTATGGGGCCATCAGAAATGAAAACAGAGATTTCCTTGTTTACAGCTGCCTCCACCATTTCCTTCACTGAATCATAGGTGACGATATTTCCTTCAATGCCTCTATCTATCAAATATTCATGGGCATAATCATCTTTAATCACACCTACATCAAACCCGGAAATGTCGTTGAGGCTTTTAATCCCAAAGACATTTTCGTTAAAATAGATAAAGGTTGCCATTTCATAAAAGGGGATGGAAAAATCCATGTAAATTTCCCGCTCCGGTGAGTAAAATATCAGCCCAATAACAGCGTTATCTTTAGTTTGAACATAATCTAGTGTGTTGGAAAATGAATCCATGTAGACAAATTTAACATCTTTTTCTATCTTTTGAGCCCACAGAGACCATATATCATGAAATATACCTTTTGGATTACCATCTTCATCAATAAATTCAAAGGGATAATAGTACTTCTCTCCGAGAATTTCTATCTGATTTGAGAAGGCAAAACTAAGGATAAATAAAAGACAGACGATTACTATAGTTTTTTTCAAAATTCCACCTTTTGTTTTCTCATAAAAAAACCCCGTTTCATTATACTATAAAGGGATTGAATAATGAAATGGGGTCCGTATTTTGATTGTCTCTATGTCTATTACAACATGCCAAAATAACTATAAATCATATGCCAACCTTGATAATCTGTAATAGTTCCAACATACAGTGTTTTTGAATCCTCTGAACAGATCAGAGGTGAGTGCCCTTTAAAATCTTCTTTGGTATATTCTGCAACACTGTTTCCCTTTAAAAGCAGATGCTCTTCAAACCACATATCCCCAACAATTTCTGTTCCATCAGCCAACCGGATAGTTTCTTCAAAAATAGCGCCAAAATCAGTAATTTCAACTTCTATTCCACGCATATTGAGACCCAAAGGCCTTTCGGTCATTATGTGGTTGCGTTCATCCTTTATGCCGCTCATACAGGTAAAAATAACTTTTGAATCTGAATCAGCAATTGTTTTTAATACCTTTTCAGGAATATAAATGGCATAGGGAATAATCAGATACTCATAACCGGTAAAATCCGAATCGGAGAACAGAAAATCAACATGTTCTCCTTTTTCAAATATCGGGCGGTATAATTCCATGATGGAAGTAAAGTAATCAAAATCCTTGTTTACTCCGTTAATCATGTGCATCCATGAAGCTTCATAATCAAAGTAGATACCGATTCTTGCCTTGTCCTTTCTGCTTGGTATTTTTTCACGACTAAGTTTTTTGCATACTTCCAGTCTTTTACTTCTTTCAGGATTACCATCGTAGTTCAATATACCATTGTGAAACTGTTCAGCACCAAACGGCAGGGCTCTGTATCTGAAAAATACGATGTTATCAGCACCATGTGAGAGGGCTTGCCTGGATACACGTTCCATCCACTTGTAATCATAATAGACATTACGCACCTGCCAGTTTACACGGCCGGGCTGTTGTTCCATAACTGTAAAAGGTTGTCGCTGCAAAGACCACATGAGATCGAAATTCATGCCTGCAAACCACGGTTTGAATTCTTTCCCAAAATGATAATTGTCGAAAGAGAGGAAATCGTATTGCTTTTCTATCTTTTTGTAATCGATTTCTGTGAAATTGGTCATGAGATTATGTGTAATGGGTTTTGTTGAGTAGCGTTTAATGGTATCTATCTGCATCTGTGCAAATGCCATAATGGAATCTGTGGAAAATCTGTAAAAATCCAAAAGTTGATGGGGATTTCTCAAGGCGTTGGTTCTTTTGGGTGTTTCTATTTGTGCAAAATCATCGTACTGCTGTGACCAAAAGACTGTTCCCCAATCTCTGTTCAAATCCTCAACCGTTGTGTATTTATTCTCAAGAAATTTTTGAAAAGCGGTATCACATTTTTCACAATAACAATAGGTGGTATCTTCGCATCCGAATTCATTGTCTATCTGCCATGCATAGAGATTTTCCATTTCACCGTATCGTTCAGCAAGTTTACTGACGATCTTGTCCACATATACCTTGTAAATATGACTGTTGTAACAGTAATGTCTCCTGCTCCCAAAATTCCTGATGTGTCCCTTATCATCTTTCTGCAATATCTCCGGATGCTTTTTTATCAGCCATGCTGGAGGAGTCGCAGAAGGAGTACCGATGATGACTTTGATCCCTATATTGCGGGTTAACTCGAATAGTTTGTCAAGGAGGGAAAAATCATACTCTCCCTCTGCACTTTCCAAAACATACCATGCAAATTCTCCAACCCGTATCAGTTCTATACCATTTTCTTTCATGATGATAAGATCGTTTGCCATTTGAGGCAAAGCCTTTAAATCAGTGTCCCAATGTTCAGGATAATAATCTACTCCTATCATTTAATCTCCTCCTGTGATTTAATCTAATGATTATTTGTCTTCTTCCATTAATTCTGATGATTCATTTTCCTCATTATACTCTTTCTGTTGAGTAAATTTGAACATGCTGAGCCTTTCCTTGAGTGTTTCGGATAACTCAAGCAGCTTATTTGTAGAAGGTTCCAGTTCCTCGATCATCTTGGTATTATTTTCAACTGAATCGACTATTGTATCCACATTTTCGGATAACTGTTCAAAGGTATGTCCCATCTCTTCTGATTCTTTGGCGATATGGTCGATCAAATCAGATTGGGTTCGAATATGTGTCAATGTCTGTTCTATCGAGTGATTAACCCTGCCATAAGAATCTGAGATTTCTTCAAAAATCGTTGGAATCTTTTCGATATCCTTAACGACACCGTCCACATCCTTCAAACTTTTATCGGAATCTTCTAAAACTTCATCTACGAGTTTGGCAATATTACCAATCTGCACAGATGCGTCTTTGGCTGTTTGATTAGACTGATCCGCTAGTTTTCTGATTTCATCTGAAACTACTGCAAAACCTTTACCGGCTTCTCCGGCACGTGCAGCTTCTATTGCCGCATTTAATGCCAATAGGTTGGTCTGTTCCGATATCTGCTGTATCCTTTCAATAAATCCATTTGTCTGTTTAGTCACCTCTTTAAACTGATTAACCCTTTCAATATTCGAATGAACCTGTTCGCCAATTCGTGTTATCTTTTTCGTTGTATCAAATATCCCTTTCTTTTGTGATTCTACGTTTTTTAAGACAATTTCAGAGTCTTCAACCGTTGAATTCATCATCGTGGTTGTTTCACCGTTTTTAAGATTCAATTCCTGCATCATCTTTGTCATTTCTTTAAGATTCTCCACGGAATTAATTAATTCGGTATTGATAGACTGAATCTTGTTTTCAACTTCCTGTGTGCTCTTGGTTGTTTTGAATATGGAATCAGTTATACCCACTGCTTCTTCACTCATAACACCGGATGCCTCATTGGCACTGATGAGTGTTGCGCGTATACTTTCCAGAACCTGATTCATGATTTTTTGAACTTCACCTATTTCATCCTTTGATTTCTTTCCCGACTCGAAATCAACACTCAAATCTAATTCACCAAGTCTTGCCGATTTGGAAATTAAATTCCTTATGGGCTTTCTGATGGATACTCTTACAAATAACCAAATACCCAGACTTCCTACGATGGTTAAAAGTATCAAGATGTTTATGGACCATCTTGTGTTGTCAATTTCCTGCGTTACTTCTGCAGAACTGGTAAGTGATTCATCAAAAACCTTTTGAAAGTTCGTTTCCGAATTCTGGATCTTTTGGGTAAAGAATTCGTTAAGTTTGTTGATATTTCCCTTGATTTTATCGTTAATGATCTCCAAAGACTGACCCCTGAGATCTTCTATTTGCTGCTGATAATTTTCAATACTTTCATTGGTTGTTTCAAGTTCTTTTTCCTTGCTGTCAATATCCATATTCATCAGTAGTATACTGGAACTTTTGGACTTGTATTCTCTTAACAAATCGTCAAAGAATTCTCTTTCAAGCAAAGGAATCTCTTCTGAATCCACAATGGCATCGGATAAACTCTTTTCCAGCTTTCGAATATCGGTTTTATAGTCTGTTGCTTTATCCGGTTCCGTCATCATTCCCCTGACAGCAAATTTGAGTTGTGTAAATTCATCAAAATCGTTAATCCATGGAAATTGCTCCCAATCCCATATGACTTCACACTCGTAAAGTGTCAGTTCCTTAATTTCCAAATCCTTGAGAAATTCCTTCACCGCATCTTCTGTCGGGTCGGGATTGGCCGCCATAAAGTTGTTGAGTTGTTTCAATACGGCATTTGTTTTTTCTTCATCAACCGTCAACAACTGTTGATACTCATCTTTTGCCGCTTTTATCTCTTGATTTTTCTCTGCCACCATGTTTTGTTTATAGTCATCCACCATTTCTGAGTAATAAATTTCACTTTCTTTTAAGTCAAAGACTTCCAAAACATTTTCGTTTAGTGAATCCAAAATGTTGATAATTTGATCGCTGTTTTCAAGTTTTTTAACGCGTTGATAAAAGCCGTCAAAATACAGCTTAAAACTTTCCAGATACGATTCCATTTCCTCTTGGTTATTTACATATCCCAAGAGTAAGACTTCTTGAAGCATTGTTGTTTCCTGCTCTTTTAGTTGAGAAATAAAGGAAAAATCATTATAACTGGTTTCTGAAATACTCAAGTTTTGTTTGATCCCTTCTCCAAAATCCGATAAATTGCCAAATGAGTAATTTGTAAGCAAAAAAATCACGAATAATAGGAGTATGATGACAACAAAACCAAAAAAAACCTTTGTTGTTATCTTCATGTTAAATCATCCTTTTATTTAACCTTTTACAGCGCCAACCGTTAATCCTTCGATAAAATACTTCTGGAAAATCAGGAATACCACCAACGGTACCGCAGCTGTTATTAATGATGCAGCGGCAATCAAATTCCAAGAGGCATGATATTGTCCTTTCAAATTAACAAGCCCCAGTGTGATTGTTTTAAACTCGTCAGAACTTAAAAGAATCAATGACCACAAGTAATCGTTCCAGATCCATGTAAATTCCAAAATCCCTAAAGCCGCTATTGCAGGTAATGTTAATGGTAAGGCTATTTTTGCATAAATCACAATATCCTTTGCACCATCAATTTTGGCGGATTCGTAAAGACTGACCGGAATGGATTTCATGAAATTCCGTAGGAAAAAGGTACAGAAACCCAGTTGAAAAGCTATGTGAAACAAAATTACCCCCTGATAGCTATCGTAAATATTCAGGGTGTTGGATAATCTGAATACGGGTATCAACAACATTTGAAAGGGAATCAACATACCGCTTACAAATACAAGTAAAATGGTTTTTGAAAACTTAAATTCATAAAAAGCCAAGGCAAACGCCGATAATGTAGATAACAAAAGGGCACCAAGAACAGAAGGGATAGTAACGATAAAGGTATTTTTAAAGTATGTTTTCATGTTACCGGTTGTCCATGCCTCTTTAAAATTTTCAAATTCTACCTTTTCTGGCGGTTTCCACCAGTATTCACTTGACATGATTTCATCCATGGATTTGACGGAAGTGAATGCTGCAATTACAAATGGAATCAACCATATAATGACAATCAGGGTGGAAATGATGTAAAAAGCGAAAATTGTTGTCTTTTTCTTTTTATTCATACTATCATCCTTCCGTTTTGACGACGTTGTTGAGGTAGACTATTATAAATCCAAGTGTGATGACAAACTGTATAACTGCTATTGAAGACCCATATCCCATTCTATAGTTATTAAAGGATTCAATATACATAAAATTGGCCAGAACACTGGAAGAGTTAAACGGTCCACCTTGGGTCATGGCGTAAACAATGTCAAATGCTCTCAGCGAGTCTATAACACTGATGGTAATGGCAACGATGGTTGCAGGTTTTAACATGGGCAATATAATGTGAAAAAATCGTTGTCCCCAGTTTGCACCGTCTACGATGGAGGCCTCTACGAGTTCAGGTGGAACGTTTTTCAAACCGGCGAGATACAACACCATAACGTAGGGAATCTGTCTCCATATGGCTGCAAAAATCAGGGAAAATGTGACAAAATCAGGGTCACTTAACCAGGGAAAACCTCTTTCAGCCATTCTGGAAGTCTCCAATTCAAATCCGGTTATTTTGTAAACAATGAACGAAGTGATTAGCGTTACTGCTAATGCAGTCAGTGTCACTCCCCATCTCTTCCCGGAAGTTCTGAATTCAAGTTTTCTGTTGAATAACCAACCGATGAAAAATCCCAATGCCACCGGCAGGGCAATAAACAAAAGAAAAACAACCAATCCTTTTTGTATTTGTGCCAGATTTTCAATTCCTATACTCTGGAAAAAGGTACTTAACGCACCCCTTCTGGGTTCAAATATCCATGACCAAATTTGTGCGATAACGACAAATGACAGCGTCATCGACAGGTAAAACAACGTCTTATATATCTTATTCCCGGGTAGTTTCATATCAAACAGCATGGCAATCAGTAGTCCAAATGGAACGGGAATACCTACAAATAAAATCAACCAGTACAGGTTATTTTTCAGAGAAGTCCAAAATACTTTATTCTGGAATAAACGGATAAAATTATCAAAGGCTACAAATTCTTTTGTTGCAGACATGCCATCCCATTTTGTAAAACTCATTAAGAAAGTCTGCACAATGGGGGCCAAAACCCATAATACATACATAAAAAGAGGTAATGCCAAAAATGCCCATGGTACCCACCATCTTTTTTTTGATACTCTCAATTAGGTCACCTCTTCACCATTACGGTTTATTTATAAAGGACGCACACGAAGTGCGTCCTTTTTAACATTTCAACTGTAAATTTGCTAAGAAAAAGTCTATTAATTATTCAAATATTCTCTGTCTCTCATTTTCGAGTCTATCCAAAATATCGTCCAAATTCTCAGGATACATCATAAATTCAACAAAACCATTCATACCAACATTAGCCATTTCCGGATTGGTGTCTCTGTCATAGAAACCCATAACGCCATCGGAAGCAAGGATCATGTCAAGTCCTTTCTGTGCGTGTGCATCCGGTGCAGGAACGTTTTTGTTTGCTGCCAATCTTCCCAGTTCCTTTGAAATTTTTGTCTGAACTTCTTCACTTGCGATGAATTTCATCCATTTTACAGCTGCATCTCTGTTTTTTCCGTTCTTTGGAATCATCCAACCGTCAATTGGTGTTTCTTCGTATACTTTCAAATCAGGATTGATGATTGGGAATCTGAAGAAGTCCATATCTTCTCTCATATCTTCAGGAGTTGAGTCTTTCAGGAACTGACCCATTAAATACATGGCTGCATCATCTGTAATCAATCTGTTCAAAGCTTCCTGCCAACTGAGTGAACTGTGTTCGTAAAGGAAGTATTCGTTGTCGATAAGAACTTGCCAATATTCCATTGCATTGTGGATTTCCTCTGAATTATAGGCCTTTTTTCCATCCAATAAAGGGATGTAATGATTTAAACCGTTGACTCTCATGTTGAAGTAGTCAAACCATGCAGCTGATGTCCAGAGATACTTGGTTCCGATTGTTATAGGAGTGATTCCTTCTTCTTTGAAGAATTCACAAACTTCCAGGAATTCATCCCATGTTTTGGGTGTGTCTACACCATAATCTTCAAACATGGATTTTTTGTAATATACTGCCCACCAGTACCAGGACTCAGGTACCATATAAACTTCATCGTTAAAAGAACAAGAACTTCTGAATGCCTTCGGGAAATACTCTTCAAAAGTCATTTCATCAAATACTTCTGATAGAGGAACTATCAGGTCTTTTTCTGCAAAGTATCTCATTCTTTCTCCGGCAAACCATGTAACTACGTCCGGACCTTCCTTTGCACCAAGCCATGTTCTCAACAATGTTTTAAAGTCTTCGT
>CAZRYM010000043.1:0-1288 GCA_964604305.1 uncultured Thermotogaceae bacterium
CGTACATCGACTATTCTTGGGGCAATCCAACGGCTGAGATTATCGCTTATTTGCTGGAATTCAGCCAATACGTTGACAGGTTGGATGTGGAAGGCTTAAACCGATTGGCCGTGGAAAAGCTTGAAGAAAAGGAAGAATTTCAATCCGAGCATGAGATCTATTGCTATATTCCCTTATACGAAAAACAAAAGGACAAAGACTTAAAGCTGCGTCTTGAAAAAAAGATCAAAGAAGCCGTTGGACAATTACTATGTACAGACCCTGATCGATGGTTCAGTGAATACCTGCCAAAACCCTTGGATTTTATCAAGTCCAAAGATTCCAACTATTTTGGAATAAGTGAAGCGTTATTAAATAAAAATCTGGACATGATTATCGAGTCTCTTGAGGAAAAAGGAGAGATCACACCCACTTGGGAATGGGGGCAGTATGAGGATTTTTGGAAAGAAGCAAAAAAGAAATGGACAGCTGAACTGACGGCAAAAGTCCTTCTGCAGTTAAAGGCTTTTGAGAGGATATAGAGGATTGGACAGGGACTGGCAGGGGAGGGGACAGGTATGATGATACGTGGTTAAGCAAGCTTAACCTAGAAGTGTTTTCCCTAAGGGAAAAACTTCACGTTTTATTATGTCCCCCCCTCGAGCTCTTAACAATAAACGAGGTGATTATGTGTTGACTTTATCCGACAAAAATCATTTTTTTGCATTTTCAAGGAAAAATGATCCGGTTTTACGAATAAAAAATGGTGAAAGGGTCAAAATAGAGACCATGGACTGTTTTTCAAATCAGATCAGGAAAGAAGAAGACCAATTGGAATCCATTAATTGGGATTTGGTCAATCCGGCAACGGGACCCATTTTCATTGAAGGGGCTAAATCCGGTGATGTACTCAAAGTAACCATTGAACGAATTGATGTGGGAACAATTGGTGTTATGGCAACGGGCCAGGATCTGGGAGTTTTTGGGTCTTATTTTAAGGGAATGTCAAAGAAATTGATTCCCATCGAAGGAGATTTTGCAATTTTTAATGAAAACCTGAAAATTCCTTTGAACAAGATGATTGGCGTTATCGGGGTTGCCCCTGAAGGAGAACCTGTTAATTGCGGAACTCCCGGCAATCACGGTGGGAATATGGACACAAAACTGATAGCAGAAGGTGCGTCGGTTCTGTTGCCTGTATTCACAGATGGGGCACTGTTTGGTACGGGAGATGTTCACGCGGCCATGGGTGATGGAGAAGTCTGTGTAACGGGTGTAGAAATAGACGCTGAATTGACGTTGCTGTTTG
>CAZRYM010000043.1:1308-14638 GCA_964604305.1 uncultured Thermotogaceae bacterium
AGGAATGAGACTTCTTAACCCCATGGTGGAAACGGATGAGGTCATCTCATGTATCGCTTCCGAAAAAAACCTGGAAGTTGCAGCCCTTCGGGCAGCAAGGGATATGTTTGACTTTTTAAAAGAGAAGACAGAGCTAAAAGGCGAAGAGCTGGCAATGTTACTGAGTGCTGTTGGGGATTTGCAGATTAGTCAGATTGTTGATCCGCTGAAAACAGCTCGGTTTACTGTAAAAAAAGAATTTTTGAGATAGTTAGGGCTGCTAAATTGCTCGAAATTGTCTTTTTAAAGAACAAAAAGAATCAAAGGGACAGGGCCCTTGATACGTTAATCAAGGTACCTGTCCCTTTGATTCTCTTTGATTCTTTTATCATTCTATGTCAACTCTATCCATCTCTGTTCGATGTCTTTTTCAGCATCTTTAAACGCTTGAAGAATTTTTGGGTTAAAGTGAGCGGGGTCTGTTCTCCCGTCACCTTTTGTGATGATTTCTACGGCTTTTTCATGAGAGAAGGCATTTTTATATGGACGTTTGGACCTTAAGGCATCGTATACATCTACAAGGGCTACCACAGCGGCTTCTATCGGTATATTATCCCCGGACAAGCCCTCGGGATAACCAGTACCATCGTATTTTTCATGATGATAAAGGGCGATCTTCAAAGCAGTTTGGAAATAGCCTTCTCCTTGAAGTAAACGTTTGGCATAAAGCGTGTGCTTTTTCATTTCATCCCATTCTTCATCCGTCAACTTACCTGGTTTTTGGAGAATTCCCGTTGGGATGAAAATCTTTCCTACATCGTGTAAGGGTGCGTAGTCTCGTATTTCTTCTACATTTTTTTCAGGTAGCCCCATCTTTCTGGCAATGATTGCAGACAATTCTCCTACACGGATGATGTGGTTGCCAGTATCTTCATCATAAGCCTCTGCAACTTGAGCCAATTTTCTGGAAAAGTCTCGGTAAGTATGATACATCCTTTCCCCTTGTTCCTTGATGGATATAACCATTTGAAGAAATTCGGTCAGGAATTTGGACAGCTGAATGGATTCTTGGGTAATGTCTGCTTTGTTTTCCAGGCTTTGAGTAAGGAAGATAGCGCCTTCTTTTTCCTCAAGTGATTTCAAGGGAATGATCAAAGCCTTTTTCCACGGCTTTGTTGCCTCGAGCAATCGTTGGTAATTTTCCGAACTCATATGTCTCTTGTGGTGTTCTCGGGGAGCCAACATTACCTCAGCCTCATCTGATATGGGTAATCTCGAAAAATCGATTTCCATACTTTTCAGGATTTCCAAATCATATCCCCTGGCATCCAACATTCTGGCCTTACCATCGATGAGATAAATCAGAAATCCACTGTCGAATTCAGGAAACAAGTAGAACAAATACCAAAACAACTTATTAATAAATTCTGTGTAAGAGCCATATAATTTCCACCTGGAGGCCAGGTCCAAAAGGGATTCCTGTTTTTTGATCAGGTCATGAAATATGATTTTCTGCGGTGCTCTTAAACCGGTTGAAATGACAGATTTGAATATATACCAGAAGGAGAATATCTTTAAAATATGTCCCAGTATATTGAATACGCCATAAACATCAAAGTACAATGTGAATGCGAACTCGGAAATGATCGTCATTATAATCGAAATGGTCAGGTATTTTGCTACTTCATTATCGAAAAAGGCCTTTCTCTTTCTGAAAAAATACAAACTCAACGCCAGCATTCCGATAATGACGTATTCACTGACTTTTTTAAAGGGCGTTAAGCCTACCCCTTCAATGTAGCATTGAGGAAATATACCATATACCATCATTAATAGCGCAACGGCTGTTATAACTATGTAAAGAAAAAAACATTTCGAGCAGTTGGATTTTTTCGGGGTGAAAAAGAATGTAAAAGCTGCCAAAAGGGTACCGGCCTCAATAAATCTTGCCAATATCCATAGCTGAGTGGCCTCAAATAAATAGGGATCAATGACATTCATGCCCCTGTAAGCGATGGTATGGAGTAAATCGATGGATGAGACAAAGAGGAATCCAATCCCCAGTAATAAAAAGTATCGATACTTGATGTATTTTTTCGTGTTAAAAGCAATGACAAAGATCATAAAGCCTATAACGATACTGAAGAACTCGGCTAAAATATGAAAAAAAAGATAGTTCCAAAGTCCCATTACAAGGAGGAATGCTCCAATAATAATGAAGATGTATATATTTTGATTTTTTAAAACATTATTTGCCAAGAGTTAACACCCGCATCTTTCCAATATTATTTTATTATATCATACCGTTTTCATTTAAATGTTATTATCCCATACGCTTTATCGCCTTTCTACTCCTAATACGTTAAGTGAACTTTTTCAAATCCGAAGAGTTATCCAAAACTTTTAGCATGATATACTTTATCAGTTTTAAATAACGTGAGGTGACCATGACTAAGATTATTATCTCTTTATGTTCCATATTAACTGTTTTTCTAACCTTTTTTCTCTTTAGCTTTACTACTTATGTCATCGGCCTTATCATTGCTGGAGCCGGGTTGGCCATTATTGCCTCCTTCAGAAGTGATGATGTTTCACGAACATCCCTGATAGCGCTTGATCTATTGTTTATGCTATTGATCATGGTGGTTTTCAGGAATACATTTGCTATGGCAACCATGGAATTCCACTTGTTTTTTATCGGAATTTCATTAATAATCGGCAGTGTAGAAATGATTCTCTTTGCCGGCAGAAAGATGCACCCTGCGCTGGGGCTTCTATTCACTCTTTTTTTCTGGTCGCCTCTCGCGATTCCCATCTTTTTCATTGTTGAAAATAAAATGGGAACTACGGGTGGAGTGATAGTGGTGATTGTTCTCTTTCTTATCGCTGTTCGTGATATTTTCAGGAGAAAGAAAGAAAACTTTACCGAATAATCACTCAATCTTTTGATTTTGTGATAAACCTGAGCCACTTTTCCGCCAACTGGGGATCAAACTGTTCTCCCTTGTTCTGCATAATTTCACTGATAGCTTCCGAACGGCTTAATCCTGGTTTGTAAACCCGTTCAGAGGTCATGGCATCCCAAGCATCTGCAATGCTTATAATTCTTGATTCGTAGGGTATGTCTTTTCCCTTCAATCCATCAGGATAGCCTTTGCCGTTGTATTTTTCGTGATGATGTTTGATGAATTTTGCTATTTCTTTCATGGAACGGCTTTTTTTAAAAACTTCGTAGGCGTAAACCGGATGCCTTTTAATCTCCTCGAATTCCTTCATAGTTAGTTTTGTTGGTTTGTTCAATATATTTTGGGGAAGAAGTATCTTTCCCATGTCATGAACGATTCCCGCCCAATAAATGTCCTGAACTCTCTTTTCTGAAAGACCTAAATAAGAAGAAAACTCTCTTGAAAGCCTCGCCACATTTTCAGAATGCCCTTTTGTATAAGGATCGTGTTTTTCAAGTAGAGTAATGATGGAGTGTATGGTTTCTTTCTGTATGTTTATTTCCAATTCGGAAAATTCTTTAATCATCAAAAAAGCCTTTAAAAAACCCGAGAAAAATTCAGCTATTCGGTAATCATCAAAGTTTAGTCTGTTGTTTGATCCTTTAAAGTTGTAAAAAGCTACATGTCCGTAATAACCGGCCTTTGTTACCGCAGGAATAATAAGCGCCTGATTCACAGATGCAATTAAACTTTGTATTTTAGGATCTGTGATATGTAAGTCCATCTCTTTCATGAATTCTCCTTCTTCAAAAACCTTATAGAGAAGTTTTTTCTTTGTCAGATATTTCTGTGAATCCAGGTTTAATTTGTTGATCTCCTTAAGATCAACACCTTCTCCGTTTATGAATACCAGTTTTTGATTCCTGAGAATGGAGACCAAACTACAATCGGTTTTGTTTATAATGTTAACCAGCTTCTTATAACAAAAAGACAGTAATTCACTCATATCGTTGTAAGAAAAGAGTGATTGGGGTATATCCAAAAAGACTTCCATTTTATCAATCAAAGACTGATTTTCCAGGTATGAATCCTCAAGTTCCTCATTCATAATCTCGATTTCTTCATATGAATCTCTAGCATTCTTACACATAGTATAAAAGCTCTTTGACATAGACTGAATTTCTACAACATCGCTTTCCGATTTGTTTTCATTTTCTTCCTGAGAAGAGAGGTTGAAGGTTTTCATTTTGTTTTCAAGAGTGGTAATAGGCTTTGCAAATGATGCAGAAAGCTCTTTTAAATAACTGTTCATCCTCTTGCAATGAAAGAAAAGCAAAACACCAAGAAGCAGTAAAGCTATGATTACCATGAGGTTGTTATAATAGTTCACATCTAAAACAAATCTATATAAACCATATCTGCTTCGTTGTGAATAATACAAGGTCCCCTTAAAAAGTCCCGTAAAATTCAAGATGGGTTTGTTTTCAGTTTCGGATTGATTCAGATATTGGCGGTGTACATCCGTCATTTCCACTCCAACTTTAACTGGATTTGTCCCCTCTTTGAATATTGTCAAATTAGAGAATAGTGAGCCAAATGTGTTTTTACCTTTAGTTTCTATATATTCTGTCATACCATTAAACCTGATGCCCGTTTCAAAAAAACTTCCATCAGGAAGCTTGATATAAGAATACAAACGGATATCTCCCGTCAAAGTCTCGTTATCCAGGTTCTTCAATATAATATCTCCAGTAGAAGTATCCTCAAAGGGTTTCCAAAAATATTCATGTTGTGATAAATCCAATCCCCTGTCTAATGGAAAATCAGTATCATAAACGACGCCCTCTTGTGATACCCTGTAATAATTGATCTCATCAATCTGCAGTGTTTCAAATTCAATTGCTTTGATGCTGGTTTTGAGCTCTTCAAAAAAAGCTGATGAAAAGGCTTGAGTAAAATCTCCTGCTTGCTCATGTAACAAGTATTCCTTCGTAAAAAGATCTCTGATAACTGTGTTGTATTTGAGTTCAATGTCCAAAAAAACATCGTTAAGCTGACGCGAATAGTCTTTCATATTTAAAATCAAGTTTTCCTGTTCTTTTTCTTGAATGTAAAAATAGGCTGAAAGAATAGTGATAACCAAAAGTAAGATAAGAGGTATGACAACCGGTCTGTAAACTCTACGAAAAGCATTTTCCAAAAGCATCTTAAAAGTTTTCAAGTTTTTTCACCTTCAATTCATCACGTTATTCATCAGAATGGTATTTAAGAAATTCCAGCCAGCGATCCACCAACTGGGGATCGAGTTGAAGACTTGTACGCTCTTTTCTTAAAAAAACTCTCATTCACAAAATACTGATTTGCCAATAGAAAAAAGAGAAAAAAAGTAATGATAGCCTGCCTGTACAAAGCCTTCAAAATACTGATAAAAGTGGATTTTAAGTCTTTCATTGGTATATCACCACCAACAATAAAGAAACAACGGGAAGTCTCTTAAAGTATACCATATTCAACAATCGGTTGCCAGCAGGGGATGAATGTGATAAAATCAGAGGGAATTCGGTATGAAAGGAGTTAAGCATGATAAACGGAAAAAGAGAGAAAATCTCTGAAATATTGAAAAAACAGGAAATCGGGAAAAAGTGCAATCTGTATGGTTGGATTAAAACCGCACGTTTCTCAAAGAACGTGTATTTTCTTTCCATTAGCGACGGTTCCTGTTTTGATAAGATACAAGTAGTTGTTGATGATACCGAGAGTGTGGACAAGTCTCAGTTGTTAACGGGTGCTTGTGTGAAAATAGAAGGAACAGTTGTTGAATCACCGGGAAAGAATCAGTCCTGTGAAATCCTGGCATCCGGTGTTGAAGTCATCGGCACAAGTGATGACAAATACCCTTTGCAGAAAAAGAGACATACATTGGAATTTCTGCGAACCATGCCCCACTTAAGACCCAGAACCAATACCTTAACAGCCACTTTCAACGTCAGAAGCAAATTGGCCATGGCCATTCACGAATATTTTCAAAATAAAGGCTTTTTTTACATCCACCCGCCCATATTGACCAACAGCGATTGTGAAGGAGCCGGAGAAACCTTCCAGGTTACTAACTTGGATTTGGATGCCCTGGCCGCTTCGGGTAAACAGGTGGATTATTCCATGGACTTTTTCGGGGAACCCGTGAGTTTAACCGTCAGCGGACAGCTGGAAGCGGAAGCCTTTGCCATGTCTCACGGTGAAGTTTACACATTCGCCCCGGCATTCCGTGCAGACCCATCTACCACCCAGATACATGCTGCGGAATTTTGGATGATCGAACCGGAGATGGCCTTCTACGATTTTGAAGATATGCTGATCCTCATTGAAGATTTTGTCAAGTCCATTACCCAACGGATCAAGGAAACATGTCAAACAGAAATCGAATTCTTCGCCAAGTTTATCAACAAAGAATTGATGGCAAGATACGATGCCATTTTAAACAATAAATTTGAGAGAATCAGCTACACCGATGCCATAGAAGTCCTCAGAAAGAATATGGACAAATTTGAAAACGAACCCGTTTGGGGCGAAGACCTGTTTAAAGAACATGAACGATTCCTGACAGATATACACTTCAAAAAGCCGGTATTCATCACGGATTATCCTGCCTCATTCAAATCATTCTATATGCGACAGAATGATGACGGTAAAACGGTTGCCTGTACAGATTTACTGGTTCCAAAAGTAGGTGAAATTGTAGGTGGAAGCCAGCGTGAAGAGCGCTTTGACGTACTGATGAGCAAGATAGAAGAAAAAGAAATGGATTACGAAACCTACAAATGGTACCTGGAATTGAGAAAATGGGGCAGCGCACCCCATTCAGGTTTTGGTTTGGGATTTGAACGTATGCTCATGTATCTGACGGGTATCGAAAACATCCGAGATGCACTTCCATTCCCCAGGACTAAGGGACAGATTTATTGATAAATATAAGAAACAAATTGGAGGTTAATAACACGAAAAAGACTACAATAAACATATTGGAACAGATAAAGGGGATCAATCTTGAAGAAGCACTCGAGAGATTTTCGGATAATGAAGAACTTTACCTTTCTATCCTGAAGGAATTTATTGTAGAGTGCTGTGAAAATTTGGAAGAAATAAAAGAGGGACTTCACACTTTTGATATCAATAAGGCAATAGCAGCTTCTCACAAACTTAAAGGAACGGCTTCTAATATATCCGTAATAAAGGTCTCTAAAAAGGCGGAAATCCTTGAAAGGGCTTTGAGAAACGAGAAAGATAACCGGGTAACAATTTCTGCGCATGAGTTAAAAAAACTTTATCAGGAACTTAATGAAGTATCGGTCGAATTTATAAAATCCATAAAGGAAGCTGAGAAAGAGTAAATTTAAAAAAACAACAAGAATCAAGAATAAGGTTTGTCAAATCTCTTTTCAAAAACACCATTCTTCTTAAGCTGCGAATTCCAGTACAGGTTACTGAAAGGGGTTTTTAGCATCAATCTCATTCTCGTAAGCCCAGCTTTAGTAAGTTTTTCAGGCTTTGCGATAGACTTGAGCAAGTTTTTATCCAAGCGTTTTTCAGCTTCAAAGATTTTACCCAATTGTGCCAGCTTTTTTGAATCCTTGAAAAATTTTTCAGGAATGAGCCTGGCTCCTTCTGAACCGCCTCTTACGATAGTTCCCATGTACTTTCCACCAATCCTCTTCGTAAAGCGTTCGCAGTATTTCTCCACAAATCTGCAGTGATGTGACTCCGGAAAGCCGCATTGGGTGAGATAAAGGAATTGCTTATCCTTAAAGGGTTGGATGTTTTCTCCCATAGCTTCAAAGAATAGCTTAACAAAACCTGGAGTCCAATCAGCATACAAAGGAAAACCAATTAAAACAACTTCATAGTTTTTAAATTCCTCAATTACAAATCCAAAGTCATTTTTATCATAAAATTCTTTCAAATGGAGTGTTTTTACAGAAGCGGGTGTTATCTCCTTTGTGAAATACTCGATTAATTTATTAGTGTTTGATGATTTTCCCCTTGGCGATCCGTTGATGGTTAACAGATTCATAAAACTTCTCCTTCTTCCACTTCTTGAATGGATTTGAAAAACCTTAGATTTGATTTTACATTGATAGCAAGTCTCTCATAAATCTGCTCGCACAATGCGATATCTTCCTGAGTGTCTTCCGGTGAGGGAGCATATAAACACGCTATCTGAGGATATTTATCGTATCGTTCCAAATGATGTATTTCACCTTCGACAATGCTAAAATATGGGTGTATCAGTGGAATTAATCGATCGTTGAGTCTTTTCATGAGACCGGTTGTCATTCCCATTACCAGAGGTGAGGCGAATATAACCAGATCAGAACGAATGTATGAAACAAGAATTTTTTCTGCATCATCCTTGATAACACATTTTCCGGGTGTTTTTATCCAGCACTGGAAACAACCGATACATTGCTTGATGTCCATATCTTTGAGGTTGTAGTTATCAAGTTGTGTGATATCAGGTGATTGGATCAACCTCTGTTTGTATCGCTCCAATTTACTGTCAAAATCTGCATGCACCTTTTCCAGAGAACCATTTAAAAGTGTTACTTTCATCCAATCACCTTTTAGTTTTCGTTTTATATTCAATCTTAATGATACCACGTTTTCATAAACAAAGAAACGCTATTGTGATAACAATCACTGTGTTATAATAAGCTAACCTAATCGTTTATCTTCAAGGGCTTCAAAAATTATATTCAAGGATGTGTTTGTGTGAATATTTATGAAAAGTATGCCATTGATAATGGGAAATATAGCAGATTTGATCAGAGAGAGATCGTTTTTGGAAAAATTTATAACGATAAATCCGCCCCATTTTACATGATGGATTTTTACGATAACGTTGAGGCCATTGTTGAAGAGAACAAAGAAGGCTATTCAAGGCTTGATTTTGCAAGGATTAGAGGCGCTTGGGCCGTTTATGACAATTTCACAGAGGCCTTTGGGAAAAGTTGGGGTAAAGATGTCAACGCTGTTGCCGGCCTGGAGAAACAAATACCGTTTATACCGGAGACGAAAGAAAAAATGGCTCTGGAACTGAAAAAGTCAGCCAAAATGTACGGAGCTTTAAAAACCGGAATAGCAAAAGTAGATCAAAATTGGGTTTATAGTTATGACATAAGAGGACGGAAGATTGACATACCTGATGAGTATCAATATGCTATCGTCGTGTTGATCCCCATGAATCCCTTTGAGATTGAAAAATCGCCAACCTTCGAGGCTTCAATAACAACCGGATTTGCCTATTCGCAACTGGCTTTTATTATCGCTTGCCTAACTGGATTTATTAGAAATCTTGGCTATGAAGCTTTATCCATGGGCAATGACACGGCTCTCAGCATCCCTTTGGCCATCGATGCCGGTTTGGGAGAATTGGGTAGAAACGGTTTGTTGATTACTCCTGAAATGGGTCCTTGTGTTCGAATCGGGAAGATTTTCACCAACATGCCCCTTGAAATTGATCATCCTGTGGATTTTGGAGTAAAGGAATTTTGCAGAACCTGCAAACTTTGTGCTACAAAGTGTGAATCCGGGGCCATTCAAGCCGATGATCTTCCCACTTATAAAACGGCCTGCCCCTCAAATAATCATGGAATCAAGCGTTGGGCAGTGGATCATTATAAATGTTATTCTTTCTGGGTGGAAAATGGCTCGGAATGCTCCACATGCATCGCAGTATGTCCATTTCTAAAGCGAGTGATGAGTAATAAATTGTAGGGGCAACCCTTGTGGTTGCCCTAAAGCAAAGGGAAAACACAAAGCTCAAAAAGAGGACACCCAGAATAAAGGGGGAGCCCCTACTGGGTATTGAAAAGTGTCGAATTAAAAACATGAGTGAGGTTTGAAATGGTAAAAAAGGACGGGCAATTCTATAAATTCGCCATGTATGGCTTTTTAAAGAATCTTCGCTTCTTTGAGCCTTTTCTCATCCTCTTCTTTCGAGATTTAGGACTTTCTTTTTTTCAAATAGGAATTCTTTTCACTATTCGAGAAGCTGTCACAAACATCACGGAGATCCCTACAGGGATTCTGGCGGATTCAGTTGGCAGGAGAATTACCATGGTCTTTTCTATGATCGCCTACATCTGTTCCTTCACAATTTTCTTCTTTTTGAATGCCTACCCCTGGTTTATTGTGGCCATGTCCTTTTTTGGACTTGGTGAATCGCTGAGATCGGGAACGCACAAATCCTTGATTCTGAGTTATTTACGGATGAATCGGTGGGAAAAGTCGAAGGTAGAGTATTACGGACTTACCAGGAGCTATTCACAGATGGGATCAGCAATTAATTCTTTGATTGCCGCCTTTTTGGTCTTTTTCTATGGAGATTACAAAATCGTTTTCATAGCAGCGTTGATTCCATATATTATAAACCTGGTTAATTTGGCAACCTATCCCAAAGAAATTGATGGAGAAATCAAGCAGAATAAACCACAAAGCTTTAGTTTTCTGGCCATGTTTAAATCAATTGACAATATCCGAATTTATCTAAATTCCTCCCTGTTTGATGCCTTTTTTAAAACGGCAAAAGAATACCTGCAACCCATACTGGCATCATTGGCTTTGTCATTGCCTTTTCTGATGGATTTCGATGTGGAAAAACGAACTTCTGTTGTAGTCGGGATTTGTTATTTCTTTATCTACATCCTAACTTCTTATTCATCAAAATATTCGTATGTATTTGTTAAAAAAACCGGTAACACCAGTCTGGCATTAAATGTGACATTTATAGCAGGGATGTTCTTAATCTTATTTGCCGGATTTTTTAACAGTTTTTCCATTAACCTTGTACCAGTGATCTTGTTTTTGCTGATCTTCGTGCTTCAAAATCTTAGAAGACCCCTGAATGTTTCGCTGATTAGTGATATAATACCGGCGGAAAAACTGTCCACAGGCCTTTCCGTTGAATCCCAATTGAAGACTGTCTTCATCGCCGTTTTTTCACCCATATTGGGTTTTCTCGCAGATAAAATCGGTGTGGGATGGGCTTTGTTTGCCTTTTCAGCCCTTATGTTGGTGGTGTTTCCCTTAATCAAAATTTCGAGAAAAAATTGAAGGTGAGAACAATAAATAACACGATTTGCAAAGAATTTGAAGTACGCTACACCGATTGCTTTTATCATGAGGGAACCAACATTGTCAGTATTTTGGGTTTTTTCAATGAGATTGCTCAGGAAGCCGGATACTACTATGACAGGGAAAAGAATATCCTAAAGGATGAATCCCTGGCTTGGATTATCCTCAACTGGGATATTGATGTAAACCGATTCCCGCGATACAGGGAAAAGATTACGGTATGCACTATCGCGCGTTCTATCGATCGCTTCATCGCTTTTAGAGAATTTAAATTGTATGATGTCAATGATAAACTGCTGGCCAGGGGAAAATCAAAGTGGATTCTTTTGAATCTGGAGAAAAGAAGACCCGCAGTGGCCAGGGATTACATGTACAATCTATACGGTGTAACGGAAAAGGAAGCGCCTTTTACCGTTAAAAAACCTGAGGAATTCAAGGATAAAGATGATGAACAAGTCCTGTTCAGAGTTAGAAAAAGGGATGTGGATGGATACGAGCATGTGAACAACACCGTATATGCCTATTGGATCAACGAATCAGTCCCGAACGAAGTGACGGATCAAATGATGTTAAAAAATCTACGGATTTATTATAAACGAGAAATCACCTATCCTAATGATGTTTTCATTCACAACAGGATTCTGGAAAAGGGACATATACTACACCGGATTGACCAAGCAAATGAGAAAAATCTGGTTTATGCGGAGAGTTTTTGGGGAAAGAAATAAACTTTTTCATGGTATAATTTCTTATGTTTTTAAAAAAGACTCGCAGCGAAGGAAGAATTTATCTTCAAGTTGTACAATCTTACAGAGATAAGCAAGGAATTTCTCGCCACAAGGTCATCTGCAACCTTGGCAGGCTTGATCAATTGCGCAAAAACGAAAGTGCAAGAAGAATTCTCTTGGAATTACTGGATTTACTGCTCTCCGATGCCGATAAAACTTCTAAAGAAGAATACATCCAACAAACTTTTAATTGGGAATAGGTTTTGTAGGGGCGGAGCATGGAAGTTTCCTTTAGGAAACTCCCGGCTCAATGCTTTTTTTGAGCAGATGTATGGTCAGAAAAGGCATTGACCTTGAAGTATTTTGCATAGAGCAAAAACTTCATCCGTCTTAATTTGTAATGGCGGACCTATGCGTGGTCAGAAAAGGCCCTGACCTTGAAGTATTTTGCATAGAGCAAAAACTTCATCCGTCTTTATTTGTAGGGGCGGACCGATGTGTCCGCCCGAATATTTGCGATCTGTTTTTGTTATCACTGATAATAGATTTCCGGTTCTTGAATTAAAATGGGTGTTCGTTCCGTTAATACATAGGATTCGTATATTGGAAGTGCCGCTGCTGGATAATTTCGGTTCTTAACGCATTTATAGCAATAATAGTAGAGCTTTAGTGTGTTGTTTGCAAAAGCAGGGGTTGTTAAACCTTGAATTGTTGGCCAATTTGCAGTGGCGGTCCAACGCTCCATCTGAAGAATGAAATCACTTGTGAATTCAACAAACTCATCATCTGCAGCATTATGGTCGGTTAAACCATTCGAATAATCCCAATCAGGATAGGCACTTTTTTCACTAGTGGTTGAAGAAATACACATGTCAAGGTTTGGCATTCCAACTGCTCCCAATGCTTGGAAATAATCTTTCCAACTTCCTCCGTGACAAGTTTCAATAATCAGGTTAAAACGGACATTGGGATAAGAGTCCATCAATGTTTTAAGGTTTGCACAACTGTAACCATATCCTCCCATGTTCACATATTGATGTCCGCCATGAGCAATAATGTACAATGTGATATTGTTAACTTTTTCGTTCGTTACTAGATCAGCTACTGCAGCATTGATATCACCGGATTGATTGTCTGGATAAGCAACAGTCCTTACTCGATCCACTCCAAACAAATCTTCCATGGCATCCTCCATCATTAAATGTACTTGAGTTGCCTCATAATACAAATTCTGTGTAGGCGTTAAACCATCAATAACAACTGCACCGTAAATTCTAAAAAAGATCTGGGTTATCCATGGCCACCTCATAACCGCAACGGGTACCAATACCTGAGCGGGATTATAGACCATGTACTCATTTGAAGCAGTAGTTATCCTTGTGCTAACAGGTTCTTTCATGATATCTGGTAACTGTTGATTCACTAATGGCCATCCCTGTGTTTGTTCCTGATACATGATCTTTCCTGTTTTACTGATAGCAAGAATTCTTCCAGGGTGAGGATAGAAAGCACCTGCTTGCTCATCCAAATAAAAGAGCCAACCTTCTT
>CAZRYM010000044.1:0-14194 GCA_964604305.1 uncultured Thermotogaceae bacterium
GATGACATTTTTAAAATGGTTTCTTATCCCCGGAATACCATCCCATTTTTTTCCAATATTTGCAATCTAAAGAATCATCCTCGTAGTATTTTCTAATAATGAACCGACTGACGCGATACATTAGTCTGATAAGAAGATATGGGGAATGGCGTTTACCTGATGCGACCTCATGATAGAACTTGGCAGCCTTCTTTTTGATTTGAGATGTGATCTTATTCTTTTTCTCCTCTTTCATCACTCCCCAGTTATCTCCAAAGGTTTTAAAGCTGTATGAATAGATTCTGTTCACCCCCCAATATTTTAGACTAATACTGACGGCTTTGATTGCATCTTTGGTGCCTGCTCCCACTGTGGAACTAATCACCATGGCCTTCTTTGAGAACATTTCGGGTCTGGCACGATGAACGATAAAGATGTAACCAAGATGATCGAGAAAGTTTTTAATACTTGCGGTTTCCCGCATAACAAAAACCGGCGTAGTCATGATTAGTGCATCGGAGCTAACCATCTCTTCTAATATGGGCAAGGTGTAGTTTGCATGGGGGCATTTATCCTCCCCATATAAATAACATGTCATACAACCTTTGCAAAATTCAGGTAGATCCTGAGGCATGAAAAATTCTACGAATTCAACATTCCCGTATTTTGTCATCTCCTCTTTAAATACTTGTGTTGCAGCATAGGTGTTACCCTTTCTGGGACTTCCGTGTATGATTGTGATTTTCATCTTTGCATTCTCCTTACAGCAAAATTGCTCTGTTGATAACCATTGATCATACTATAACTTATGAACGGGTGCTTGTCAATAGAAATGATATAATAGAAGATAAACTTTAAGCATTAAATATTGGAGGTTTAAGTATGAAAACAAGTATGGTTATTTTGTCTATATTCATTTTTTTGTGTACTTCTATGTCTGGAGATAATCTGAGAAATGCTGCTGATTTCTTTGAATTACTTCTTATTGAGGAATTTAACAAAATGGCATTATTAACTGCATCAGAAGAAGACTTTTCTATTGAACAGTTAAAAAAGATTAGTGATGATCTTCATCAACGATATGGTTTCATCACTTCTTACCAGTCATATGAAATTGAAGAAAAAAAGGTAACTTTCAACATTCAGATGGAATACGCCAAACTCCTTGTGATAGTTAATTTCAATGATGAAGGTAAGGTAATAGGCTTGGAATATCAACCGTTGGAAGAGATAAGACTTGAAAAATCCAAGATCTTTATAAATACTACTCCGGCAAAGGCCTCGGTTTACGTGAACGGTGTTTTTTATGGTTGGTCACCTATTGTTCTGGAAGACTACCCGGGTGTTTATTATCTTGAAATCCAAAAAAACGGTTTTTTATCTTTGTCACAGACACTCCAACTAAACAACAAAGATGAGGTGGATTTTACTTTCCAATTAATGCCTGCTGTGAAAATTCATCAATTAGATTACATGGAGGCAAAATCCGTTCTGTTGAATTCTTTTGACAGAGGAGGGTGGTATAAAGCCGACTGGGTTAGTGAAAACATCACACAATTAACGTTGTCTGATGAGAATGTAACTCAGGGAACGAGAACGTTGAAAACTGATTTCTATCTTGAACAACCATCTGAAGTCATCATTCAGTATCCTTATTCTATAGAGTCCAGAAATCTGGAAGGGGCAAGAATATTTTTTATCGATGTCTATCTGGATTATGAGGGGGAAGCGATTTTTTCATTAGCCTTACAAGCCGGAGAACAATGGCAGTGGATTGAATCAGAGACTATAAAATTAAAAAAAGGTATGAATTATTCCCTGCCCATACGCTTTACAAATAATGAAGATATTAGCGCAGTAAAGGTTTTGAATCTGAAGTTATATATACCTCAACCTGAGAGTTCGGGAAGTATTTATTATGATAATTTAAGATATTACGAAGAAATCTCTCAAACAGATGCACCCAAAAAAGGAGTGTCTGAAAAGAAGTAACTTATCATGGAAACAGACATAATAATTGTATAAAAAGGAAGTGATATAAATGTTAGGAAAAAGCAAGTTAATCTATGGAACTATGGGCCTCGGTGGTGGTTGGAACGAAGTTGAAGTAAGGGAGAAAGCTGTAGAAAAGGCTGTAAAAGCTTTTGAAGCTGCAATAGAATCAGGTATTACCTTTTTTGATTTTGCTGATATTTATTCAAGGGGGAAATCGGAAAAGGTGTTTGGAGAGGTTATTAAGAAACACCCGGACATCCTGAAAAAAGTCAAAATCCAATCGAAAGCGGGGATCATCCTTCCGGATGATGAGGGGATTAACCAGTTTGATTTTTCTGCCGATCACCTCATCAAAGCTGTTGAACAAAGCATAAAGAATCTGGGGGTAAGCTGTCTGGATTCTCTTCTTTTACACAGACCGGACCCTCTCATGGATATGAAAGAGTTAAAGGAGGCCTTTGATTATCTTTTTGAAAACAAGATGATCGTTCAGTTAGGCGTCTCAAACATGAATCAATATCAGATTCAGTTTATCGAAAAAGCCCTGGGCAGAAAGGTCAGAGCCAATCAAATGGAGATAAGTCTGCTTCATCTGGATTGGCTGGACTCGACTATTGGTGTCAACAACGATGAAGGATTCAAATCAACCATGACACCGGGCTTGATGGAATATATGATGATGAACGATATTGAGATACAAGCCTGGAGTCCAATGGCACGTGGACTGTTCAGCGGAAAAGATCTGGGAGATAGTCCGAACGAAATCATCGTAGAGACAAAAAATTATGTTTATGAGCTGGCAAAGGAAAAAGAGACCACACCTGAGGCAGTTGTTCTGGCCTTTATCATAAAACATCCTGCTGGGATTAGGCCGGTTATTGGAACGACGAATCCTCAAAGAATTAAGGCATCTGCAGAAGTGGAAAAGATAGAATTGAGCAGAAGGGAATGGTACAAATTGTATATTCTTTCAAGAGGAGAAAGACTTCCATGAAGAAGAAAATCATTTTTTTAATTTTTGGAATCATACAAAATCTAGCCTTGGGTTGGATCATCTATCTCATCTTTCAATCATTATCAAAAATAAATGATGGGGTAGTCATTGGTACAGATACCGGAATTATTTTAAGCATTGTATTTCCGCTATTTACTCTTGTCGTCGAATACTTAATTTATGAAAACAGGGTCAATGATTAGCAACCTTTTATGTAATTTTTTTACCTTTACGCATAATCAAAATGGTAACTAAAATAACAGCTGCAATGGGAATCAAAGCTGTAAAACCTGAAAGACTTTTATTTCCGGTTGTATAATTAATCATTAGGTATTCAAGAAATACAAACGTCCAAATGATTGAACATCTCAGCCAAGAACCCATTTGACGAATCACTTTGTAATGGCTCTTTTTGTTTTTTTCTGTTATGGTGTAGGGATAATTTTTCACCATCCAAGGTCGTTTGATCATCAACAGGCTGATCAAAAAGTAGATTGCCGTCATAATCAAAGGGAACAAAAGGATGGTAAGCTTTGGGGCATAAGTATCCGGGGTCCCGTCTATTCCAAAGTGTGCCGGTATTTGTTCAGGTAAATTTCCCCAATTGAATGCCAAAAGCAGAATGCTTATTGCAATTCCCAAAACAGCCATAAGATTAAAAAGTGTTTCTTTTTTCATAAAATCAACTCCAAAGAAAATTAAATTTACTGTACTATATCACATAGTACAGTAAAAGTCAATATTTTTTTATTCTGCTGATTTTTAATAATTTGATGGTATAATATAAGATGGAAAAACTTTTCTGAAGAGTAGATTTTTTTTCTAAGCTGTTTTTAAGAAAGAGTATATATACTTTCAATAGAAGGAAGGTGAAATGATGAAGTTGAATAAGAAAATATTGATAGTGATGATCGTCCTTAGTCTGTTTGTTGCCGGACTCATGCTGGCAGGAAACGGTAATGGCAATGGTAACGGTGGTGGGAACGCCGGGGGAGGAACTTCAGATGGTACGGGTAATGGCCCTGGAGACGGAACCGGCAATGGTGGCGGAAATGGCGGAAACTCAGGCGGATACGGACCCGGAGATGGGACTGGAAATGATAGTGGGAATGAACCCGGAGACGGAACGGGTAACGGTCCCGGAGATTGCGCAGAAATCGCTCAGAGTCTTAACGCAAACCAGGCTTACAGTGCAGAGGAAATCGCAGAGGCCTTTGGATTGCAGGTTGAACAGGTAAATAAGCTTATGAAAGAGGGAATCCTCAAAACAATCCGGTCTCAGAATAGGTTAAAAGTATTAGGGTCTGAAATTCAGGATAAGGTACACGAAATAGCAAAGCTGTTGGAAGAATAGAAATTTATTTTTCCAGACCATCCATAAAAACTTCATACCGGTTCCAATCGTTGATTTTCTCAACGTAATTTCCCGTCAGTGCAAATTCCAGATTTTTTCTGATCCGGTTCAGATTATCATTTTTCTGATCCGGATCTTTTGATTTGATTGTTGATACAGTCATCCTAAGATTATGGATCAGTTTATCTCTGTCAAAGTTCTTTTTAATATCGGTAAAGGTATGGCTGTTTTCAAAGTCAGGTTTTTTTGGTTTCTTGTTCAATCCTCTTTTTGCAAGGCTTTTACAGCAGCCTATAATACATGCGTTACCAAGGCATTTTTTGCAGTTCTTTTCTCCAAGACAGATATCTTCAAGGTTCTTGTTAATCTGATGATAATAATCGTATAAGACCTCTGCATTTCTTTTAAAAGTTGTATTTTTGTTTTCTGCAGTTCTTTTCATCAGGACTTTCAAAATGAAAAATGTACTGATGGCCAAAGATAAAAAGAACAATGTTATGTATGCTGGTGTTAGATAAACCCCGGGAATGGAATTGAATAGCTTAATAATTCCAAAAAGCATGAATATGCCTGCAGCTATTAATTTGATGGTTAATTCCGGAACCCTGTCTCCGATCTTTTTCCCTACCCAGATACCCATACCACCGGTTACGATCATTCCAGATACCGTTCCGCATAAAACAATAAATGGGTATGTTGATTCGCTGGCCAGTGTAATTGCCGCAAGCTGAGTCTTATCACCGAGTTCCCCGATGAAAAATGCTAACGCTACGGTCAGAACCGGACCAATTTTGAACCGTTGTTTTTCTTCCCCTTCTTCTGAATCATCGGATATTAAGGTCCAAAAGGCAAAGGCTATAAATGCAAAACCTGCGACTATTTGTATAACCCCTAAAGGGAAAAAATCAGAGATGTATGCTCCCAAAGCAACAGCAATACCGTGATTGAGAAAGGCACCGATGAATATACCCAAGAGAACCTTTTTAACCGGGTATTTTGTGGCAAAAGCCATGGCTAAGATTTGGGTCTTGTCACCCATTTCTGCTACGAATATCAAAGCAAAGGCCTTTATCATTTCTTGAATCAAGTCATCACCTCGTCACAATTCCAATATTGCCGAAGAGGGCATGGGTTTGTAAAAAAAGTAGCCTTGGATAATGTTACAGCCCAAGTCCTTGAGTATGTCAAGTTGTTCCTTTGTCTCTACCCCTTCAGCAACGGTTTTTGCTCCAAGTGATTCGGTTAATGAAATGATAGTGCGGACAATAGAACGACTGTTTTCTTCTTTTGCGATTTTATCTACAAAGCTCTTGTCTATTTTTATATAATCAATGGGAAAGCTATTGATGTATGAAAGTGAAGAGTACCCTGTTCCAAAATCATCGATAGAGATGCTCATCCCCAAACTTTTAAAGGCCTCAAGCTTTTGAACGCTGTTTGTCATGTCTTCAATCAAGGCGCTTTCGGTTATTTCAATCCCCATTTTATCACCCGATAAGGAATTTTCCATAAGTATATCACCCAACATTTGAACAATATCCTTCCTCATAAGTTCTTTTGCTGAAAGGTTCATGGAAACGGGTACATTAATCTCGTTTTGGTTAAAAACCACTATTTGTTTTGCAATTTGTTGTGCGATGATTGTTCCCAATTTATGGATCATTCCCGTTTCTTCTGCAATGGGAATGAATGCGGAGGGTGGAATTTGTCTACCGTCTTCCGAAGTCCACCTGATAAGGGCTTCCAGGTGGTTAATATGTGGAAGCTCTAAGTCTGTGTTATCCGTTTTGCCAAGGTTAACACAAGGTTGATAATACATGTGAAAATTCGTTGGATTGTCTATGGAGTTCCTTAATCGCTGTTCCATGAACATCCGCTCTGTAATTTTTTTAACCTGCGTTTTCTTGAAGAAAGAGACCTCGTCATCAGGGATATCCTTTTGATTTGCAGCAATACCGGCGTTTTTAAACAACGTGTTAAAATCATCCCCATCATCCGGGAACAGGCTTATTCCGGTTTTAAAATTTAAAGTAATAGACGTTTGGTTCACTTGATAGGCCTTTTTTAGGATTTCTCTGATTTCCTTGACTCTTTTTATGAAAAGGTCTTTTTCAATATAGGGAATGAGTAAGATAAACTCATCACTTTCAAAACGGGCGGCAAACTCTTGGTTATTTATACTTCCTTCTAGTCTTTGAGCAATAGCCTTGAGTATGTCATCTCCTACAAATCTTCCAAAGATGGCGTTCAAATCCTTGAATTTTTTGATGTTGATGTAAAGTAATGCAGTATATTTATTTCGCTTTTTATGTCCCAAACAGGTCTTCTCAAAATGTTTTTCCATGCTCAATCTATTCGGCAATCGCGTTAATGAATCGAACATAGCAAGTTCGTAAAGTTTGTCTTTTTCTTCGATTAGTTTTTTCTCATGCATTTGCCTTTCAAGATATACCTCAATTTGCTGTGCAAAAAGGCTTGCGATCTCGATATCTTCATCTGTAAAATCTTCGTTCTTGTTAAAACTATCAACTGCAAATCTTGCGACAAGATGATTATTCATAAATATTGGAACCGACATGACAGTGAAAGGATCATCAAAACCGGCAGTTTTTAGTAATGAAAACGTATCCGGATCCAATTTGTGAGTTCTTTCAATTTTCCTTTTAATGACCGGTTGTGTAGTGTTTGAATCGTATAGTTCCTCTTCGCTGAAGCTGATGCCCTTCAAAACTTCTGTATCATACCCTTTTGAGGCTATAATCCGATATCGATCATCCTTACATTTGACCAGGATGGATCCTTTTTTATCGCCTTCAATATATTTTAACGTTCTTTCCAAAATTTCCTGATAAGGTATTTCCTCAAGACTTCCGTCTAAAACTCTTGCAGAAAACTCTAAAAGTTCCCGTCGAAATTCAGAAGTTTTTTTGAGCTTTTTTTCCGCCAGTCTTTTTTCAGTTACATCCCTTCCGATCAACTGATAGACCTCACCATTTTTATAATTCCCGCTGGAAATAGACCATTCAATAAATATGATGGTAGAATCTTTTCTAATCATTGGACTGATGAGACCTTCGCTGTATATATGTTCTTTTAGTTCATTCAAACTTGAAATCTTGATGGCGTTTTTTCTATCAACGAAATGAATTAAATGCTTATCGATCATCTCTTGTGGAGAATATCCAAGAATGGTTTTTACAGAGGCTGAGATATATTCGATAGTAAACTTTTCATCAATGTGAATAACGAGATCTTGTCCGTTCTCGATGTAGTTTTTAAATTTTTCTTCGCTTTCTTCTATTTCGGCAGCTTTTTTGTCAAGTTCGTTTTTTAGAGTTTGGGATGTAATTCTGAGTAGTCGTGTCTGAAATTTCAGGTTTAGCAAAGAAAGCACAGACAGCGTGGCAAAAATTAGTATAATCAAAAACATCCCACTGTTTCTAAGGCTTGTAAGTTCTTTGTTCATTTCCTCCAGATCAGAAGTCCTGGCAATTTTAAACGATTTGTTGCCGATATATAATGTATTCCAAGCTGTTATTTTATTATAGAACACATCTTCTTCTAAAATCCAATCAAGAAGGTAAAAACCATGCCCTGTTTTTTCAGCGAGCATTCTGTTATGCACTTTTTTTAAGCTTTCAGATTTAAAATCTGTAAAGACGTTTTTACCGATCATCTCCGGTTGATAATGATACAGAATATTGGCTTTTTCATCCAATATATAAGCCCCGCGATACTTTTTGAAGCTTATGGGAAGCATGATGTTTTGAACCAAATTTCTGAAATCGATGACACTGAGAACACAACCTGTTTGAGAACCGCGGGATAAAATGATCAGATAAATATTTCCTTCATCGAACACGGTTTCTGAAATTATAAGCTTCTTCTCGCTGTTCTCTGGAATGATCATTTGATTCAGCACAGTTTTGAAAGATTCTTGTTTTAGAGGTTGAAAACTCATGAGTTCTTCCATACTATCAGCTTTAAAAATATCTTTTATTTCAAAATGAGCATTTGCTATCTGCTGATATTTCTGTTTTAAATCATCATGGGAAAGAGAGTCTAAATCCTCATGGATTTCATTCAAAGTTATCAATAATTTATTCTCAATTTCTTTTGCAACAATGGCTGTTTGTTCTATTCCATATTCAATGAAATCATTTATTTGTGAGTCTTTATAATCGTTGTATACCTTGAAAAATAATCCGAAAAAAATTAAAACAATAATAAGAATCAACAGATTGAAAGAAAGATTATAGCGCTGCATCTTCTTTTTATTTATGTCTGAATTCAAAAACAATCACACCTTGCGCTTAATCGGGTTTGTTTGAAAAACACATAAATATTATAACATTAAACCGGCATATCAGTCACTTTCATTGTTTGATCAGCGTTAACATCTTGGTGCATGATATAATAAAGGGTAAACCGATAAAAAAGGAGCTGATACAATGGCGAAGGTTTTTTTCACCAGCTTTAAGACAAAAGCAGGACTGAGTTTACTTCAAAAATTTCAAACACTGTTGGAAAAGGGTGGATTTACAGAATCTTATGAAAAAAACAAATTGGTAGCCCTGAAAATTCATTTCGGTGAATATGGCAATCTTGCTTACATCAGACCCAATTATATTCGGGTCATCGTTGATATGATAAAAGAAAAAGCAGCGAAGCCTTTCTTAACAGATGCCAACACGCTTTATAAGGGAACAAGGTCGAATGCCGTTGATCATCTGGAAACTGCTGAAATAAATGGATTTGCCAGATCAGTAGTGGGAGCTCCTCTCTTGATTGCAGATGGTTTAAGGGGATCGGATGAAGTAAAGGTGTCCATCAACGGAGATTTTGTGAAAGAAGCAAAGATCGGAGCGGCCATTGCTCATGCCGATACCCTGATCTCAATCAGTCACTTTAAAGGACATGAGCAGGCGGGTTTTGGCGGAGCTATAAAGAATATAGGAATGGGTAGTGCTTCCAGAGCCGGCAAAATGGAACAACATTCTTCATCGAAGCCAAAGGTTAGAAAAGAGAAATGTGTCAGATGCATGCTATGTGCCAGGAATTGTCCCGTGGATGCCATTACCGTTGGTGATTATGCGGTAATAGATTATGACAAATGTATTGGATGTGGTCAATGCGTGGCAATGTGTAATTTTGGAGCCATGGTGCCGGTATGGAATGAAGGTGCCGACAACCTTTGCAAAAAGATGGCCGAATACACATTAGCCGTCTTAAAGGACAAAAAACACTTCCATATATCCTTCATTAACAACGTTTCTCCAAATTGTGATTGCTGGGATTCCAATGACATACCCATAGCACCGGACATTGGCATTGCTGTCAGTACAGATCCTGTGGCCTTGGATCAGGCTTGCATTGATATGGTTATCGATGCCGTAAACCACGATCCCTTCAAAGAAGTTCATCCTGAAACTGACTGGGAAGAACAGTTGAGACATGCAGTGAAGATTGGACTTGGCGAAAGGGACTATGAGTTGATAAAAGTAGGTATCTAATGACGATTCATGTCTTTGGCAGAACTTTTTTAGATATCTTCATATACGGAGAAAGCGTTCACGAATCAAAAATTGTTCAAACCCCTGGGGGCTCAGCCTTAAATGCCTCACTGGGGTTTTCGCTTTTGGGGATGGACTGTTATCTTCATTCCTCTTATGGAAAAGATCATAATGGAGAGCTGATCAGAAGGGTTATCGACCAATGTGCCGTGAAAATTAATTATCTTATTGAGAAAAACGTTCCTTCAAACGTATTCATATCCCAAAATGGTAAAGCGCTTGCTGCCCAAGTGGACAAAAATTCTAATCTCGATTTTACTCCGGAAAACGCTGAATCTGAATATTGTCTCATTTTTGCAACGGAAACAGACGAGTCAACAGTGGAATCACTTATCAAGAAACCCTGGAAGGAATTATTTGTTGATTTGGGGCCAAAATACTCGAATAAGAAATTTCCTATGCAAATGGATAATGCGGTTGTAATTGGAAATGAGACTGAATCCGAAAACAACCCCTGTGATTTGATCAAACTTGGCAAAGAGGGTGCGAGATGGCATGGGAAATATGTTCCTGGCAACGGGAAAGAGCTCCCCTATACAACAGGAGCAGGAGATCTCTTTGATGTTGTGTTTATTCACAATATGCTCAGCGGAAAGTCCAAATTGGAGAGTATGAAAGAAGCAATCGACCTTTCTCAAAAAGCTTGTTTAGTACCGGGTTCTTCAACAAAAATCAATGTTTTAAGGGAATTTTATCACTTCGTATAGAAAAGTATATTGATTATTAAAATACGGAGTGAGAGCGTTGAAAGAGATTGAAAAGGGTATTATTGTTTTTGACAATCCTTATGGTGGCTCAAATATAACCACCTTGACCACACCTGAAGGCACTTTGATTATAGACAGTTCACTATTTCCCTCAAAGGCGGCGGAAGTGGCATTATACATCAAACGCCTATTGAGATCGGAAATCGTCTGGATCACGAATACCCATTATCATCCCGATCATACCTTTGGTAATTCCGGCTTAAAGGCACAATTGTTGACCTCCGAAAAAACAGAAAAATACTTTTCCATTATGAACAGACGCTACATCGATCAAGTTATTGAAAAAGAAGAAGCTTTGCAAAATGAAAACATCAAGATCCTCCATCCCGCCATGACATTTAAAAAAGAGTACATACTTAAAATGAATAGTGTAAATGTTGAATTTGAAGTAGTGGGAGGGCATACACCCGATTCAACCATCATTAGAATACCCGAAAGAAAGGTAATTATTGTCGGAGACCTGTTGGTTTGTGAATACCATCCGGAAATCGTTTCTGACAGCAATTTGGAACGTTGGATCAAAGTGTTAAAAGGTTTAAAGAGAGAAAAAGCCAAATGGTATGTGACAGGACACGGAAAGGTTTGTAACAAGCTTGAAATAGACAAGATGATCTCTTATCTACAGAAATCAATTGCTTTGAAAGAATACATGAGTTCTGCTGATGAGATAGTCGAAACACTGGGACAGGATCCTAATTTTCGTGAAAGGAAGATGCAATCACTTTTAGTGGAAAATATAAGGGTTTTGATGGAAACTGGTAAACAAATTTCATAAAAAACTTTCCTGATGTTTTCATAAATGTCTTTTCCATGCTTGCATTTTCCCGAAAAGTATGATAGAATCATTGCGCTTCAGGATGCGCAACTTGTTCTGAGCAGATGAGCCGCTAGCTCAGTCGGTAGAGCACATGACTTTTAATCATGGGGCCGAGGGTTCAAGTCCCTCGCGGCTCACCAGAGGATGGGAAGCGCGAGTGTGGCGGAATTGGCAGACGCGCTGGACTTAGAATTCAGTGAGAATGATCTCGTATGGGTTCAACTCCCATCACTCGCACCAGCATTATGCGGATGTGGCTCAGTGGTAGAGCACCTGCTTGCCAAGCAGGGGGTCGCGGGTTCGAATCCCGTCTTCCGCTCCATTAATCCGTATTAAAAAAGGCGAATCGAAAGATTCGCCTTTTTTTATTCATTCACCAACCCCTATTTCACTAAAACATAACTATACAATCCCTCACCATCCGGATTCAAAAACGTCACTGTTGCTGATGTTTCCCCGACAGCCAAATCCACATACCCGTGAGTTTTATTGTTGTACCACTGAGAGCCTTCTGAAGTAAACTCACGATCTTCATCCAGGTGACTACCGAATACACCGGTGATAAAATAATCTATCCCTTTATTTGTTATATGCTCCATCTGGTGATTATGTCCGGAAAACACCATATCCACGCCTGTTTCTTCAAACAATGGAACTAATTCATCGATGGCATTTTTATTATCCCCCCAAAGAACACCACGGTAATTGTATCCTGAGGCGTAAAGGAAAGCATGAGTAAGTACAATTGTCCAATCATCACCGGGGATGGATTTCAGTTCAGTTTCAAGCCACTGCTTTTGTTTGTTTGAAAAATCTTCTATTCCCCAGGGAAGATTAAGGGAGATAAAGTGAACATTCTCATAATCCACTCTGAAATAGTCTTTTCCCATCAGTTCATCAAACAGTTTATTGCCGCCAAATAGAATATCGTGGTTTCCTATTAAAGGTCGAAAAGGTATGGTTGCTTTTTTACTTGCGAGAATCTCCCATGCCTGTATCCATTGATCAAAAGAAAAACCGAATTCAACAATATCACCCAGAAGAAAGAAACTGTTATAAGGTGTACGACTGATGGACTCTAGCATTTTTTTTGTTGTATCCAGTGCGCTTTTCGTCGTTCCAATATGTGAATCAGAAGCAATGGCAAATCGTTTAATATTGGAAGGATTATCAGGGATTACCATAGAATAACGACCCTCTGGGGTTGTTATTTCATAAGTGGCAGTTCCGGGTTGGCCAAATGTGAAATAATGTTTGTTTGTCATTTCTTCATCTTCTAATTGAAGGGTTTGGGTATTATCGACGCTGTTTACAGTTACTTCAATTGAATCAGCCCTCTTGTCACTTGTCCAATAGGCAAGGGTGTAACGATCATCCTCTGTAGAATCATTGATGAAAACAAGGGGAGGTAAATCCACCGTTTTTAAAGAAGCGCTTAGCAAGAAGAAAGCAACCACTGCGATGGGAACGAGTAAAAGGATGAATGATAAGAGTTTTGAAATAATGGAATATACCTTTGTTTTAAAAACAAATCGATCCAATAGCCATAAAATGAGGGGGATAACACCAACAAAGCCAAGAATATAAAAATACATGGCGTAACCGGGATCCCAAATCACAAGCCCTTTTGTCCCGGGAAACATGAAAACCCAAACAAACATCAGAATATAAGCAAGGGTAGTAATAAAATAAAGCCAATTCCCTCTGTTCTTCTTCTTTTTCATAACTCCTCCTTCTGGAAAGAAGTAATATTTCTATTAAAAGCGTCCCACAAGGGGTTCACCTAGTGTTTTTTAATTTTTTGGTATTTTAAAAAGAGCTCCCCCTTGAAGGGGTCCTCTTATCTTTTATTCTATCACACAATTTGCGCTCTACCAAGGTATTTCTGAATGCGGTGAAGAATGTTTATTTTCTGGGTAAATTCATCATCCGTTTCCATTTCCGCGTTCAAAGATGATATTTTAACGCCACGTTTTATCTCATTGATAAATCCAAAGGCTTTTCTCGGGGAAAGATAGTCGAAGGTGTAAGATTCTTTTTTTGTTTTGATGGTTAACTTCATGGTTGAAAACATTCCTCTTTCTTCCTCGAGCTCTTCAATTTCATCATAAGCAAACGAAAAATGTTTTTTTGCCCTCTTGGAAAAGATATGGACCTTGTGATCGGTTGTCATGAGAAGGCAGATATCATTGCCGTATTTTCCCCGTGTGAAGGCCGTGATATTTTCAGCTTCATCCAAGTAATTACCGATTTTTCCAATCCCATCGATGACATCAAAATCGTTGTGATAAAGATTCTCCGCTCTCGTTTTTAGTTGATGAGGTTTTACCTCATCGATGAACCTGTTGGATATGTATTCCTCAATTTCAATCCTTTTTTTTTCCATGAGACGATAATCATTTTCCTCACATATTACAATTTCCTGACTTAAAAGCGGTTTCATAATACCTGACACTATCTTTTCAAAATCAGTGTTGGCGGCAAATCCAATCTGGAATTCACTTAATACGGGAATATATCCAGGCTGAAAGTTCTCTTCAAGAGTTGATATGATCTCCTCTTCATCCATTTTTTCATGCTTGAGAAGACTGTAAACAACCGTAGCCATAAACGCCTTTGTCTTTTCACTCTTCCACTTTTTGTCCAAATGGCCTGAATATTTATCAAAATCGACTTCTTCACCTTGCATAGAGTTGAATGTCTCTTTGAGCAAGC
>CAZRYM010000045.1:0-14167 GCA_964604305.1 uncultured Thermotogaceae bacterium
AACGAGGAGGATTCAGTATGAGAATTAAACGAGGAGTTTTAAAAAAGTCCAAGAAAAAGAGATATTTAAAGGCCGCTAAGGGATATCGAGGTGCAAAAAGCAGAAGAGTCTCATTAGCGAAGGAACAATTCTTTCGTTCAGGGGTGTACGCCTTTGCCGGCAGGAAGCAGAAGAAACGAGATTACAGGAAATTATGGATTGTCAGGATAAACGCAGCGGCCAGAATGAATGATATTAAATACAACGAGCTCATTCACGGATTAAAAGAGGCTGGAGTGAGAATTAACAGAAAGATGTTGTCCGACTTGGCAGCCACTGATATGAATGCCTTTAAGGCGTATGTTGAAATAGCAAAAGAGGCTTTAAGCTGATAAGTGCTCTTTGATATATTCAACAGGGCGTAGTTCAGATGGTAGAACGCTAGGTTCGGGACTTAGAGGTCGGGAGTTCAAGTCTCCCCGCCCTGACCATGAGGGATTCATTCGAAAAATGAATCCCTTTTGTTTTAAAGGATTGATACGTTCGAAATGTCCTGTATTTAACCTTTATGGAGACCTTTTATGAAAATACTGAAATTCTTCGGATGGGCTTTGTTAAGCCTTTTCGTGCTTTTTCTGATCTCACTCATCATCATGGCCATTTTTGATTATGTGACTGATGATATGGAAGTTAAAGCAGTGGAAAGAACAACTGAGAATATTGATAAAGACTGTATCAGCCTTTTTAGTGCCTATCTGAAAAAAGACTATAATTCCGGAATAATCGAGGAATTACTTACAAACGCCACTGATTCTGATTTAATCCTTTTGCAAAATGGTGAACAATCTTATAGCCAGCTGATTGAATCGGTTTTTAATTCCCATAACCTATATTTTTCCTTCTCGAAAAGGACACCTGTTTCATTTTCTTCTGAAGGCAAGGTTACGTTTATGGAATTTTCCGGTTTATATACTTTATCTTCATTTTCTCCCGGAGAGGTTCGAAAGCTTCTGTTACCAACTGATACCAACTGGTTCAGTTCATTGTTATCACCAACCCCTTCTCTTCAGATTCTGGAATTTGTCACCAAGGAGGGACAAACCCTTTATGTTATCAATCTGGATAACGAGATGTCCGATCAAATGAAGCATTCAGAGATTAACTTCTCACGTCTTGATTACATCAAAAAATCTATCCTCGAACAATTGCCAAAGGACGCTCATATTGTGATTGCCGGAAATTGGCAAAACATCCTGCCGGGCCAGATGATCATTGAATCCGATTCAAAGGGGAACATGATACCCTTGAGTTGGACAAAAACCGGTTGGCAGTGGATTTATAATCCTGATGATAAAACCGGTTACGGTGTGCTGGTGTCTGACAACGTTCAAATCAAAGATCCTGCCTTTTTTAACATAAATTCCGAAATAAACCCAAAGGCTTTGTCACTTCAACTTTGCCTACAATAAGACAAATTTTCTTCTTTTTCAACTGAAGTATTACAAAAATGCTATAATAATATTCGATAAACAGTGAGGTGACCGGATGTTTGATGATATCTCCTTTGAAAGTAAAATAATCAATAAATATGAGAGAAAAAAGGATTTGGTTCTGGAACTCTCATCTTCTCAATTTTATCCCGATGGTGAAGGGGGACAGCTTGGAGACCGAGGTGAGATAAACGGTATACCTGTTGTATCCTGTTTAAGAGATAAAGGTGGGGCAATCCTTCACATCATGGCGGAAGATGCACAATTTAAAGAAGGGGATATAGTTACTTGCAGAATATCCGGAGAGAACCGTTATGATATCGCCCAGCAACATACCGCCCAACATCTGATTTCAGCAAATTTTGACAACGATTTGGGTGTGGAAACGGTAGGTTTTCATATGTCGGAGAATCATACCACGGTGGATTTGAACAGCGCAGATTTGTCGGAAGAGGTCCTGGAGAAAATGGAGAGAAAGATATTTCAACAGATAACGGATTTAATCAGCGTTGAGATCCTTCATATCCCCTCGAAAGATATTCACAAATACCCTTTGAGAAAGGGGATGAGCGAAAAGCTTATCGGCGTGGATCAGCTCAGAGTTGTGAAAATTGGTGATTTGGATTATTCCCTCTGTAAAGGTTTTCATTGCGACAACACAGGCAATTTGGGGATGATAAAGATTTTCAAAACAGAAAGCCTCAAAAGGGCTAACAAGGATGGACAGGAGCAAACCACCAGAATATACTTTGTCGCCGGAAACCGTGCGTTGAAGGATTATCAGATGAGTCACAAGATATTAAAAGAGACGACAGAATTTTTATCAACATCAAAAGAGGAATTGCAGATGAGGTTGAAAAATCTCATGGATGAGAACAAGTCAGTTTCTAAAGTGAGTCGACGCCTCTCCGAATCATTGGCTAAAGAGATGTATCAGAATATTCAGTCTAGAGGATTAGATGGAAAAAGAAGAATTGTTAAAGTCTTACCGTCAGAAGAAAGTGCAAAAGGGCTTTCGAAAGAAATTATGAAAGAGCCGGATACCATTGCGGTTTTTCTGTTTGAAAAATCCAAGAATAACGGATTCAACATCATATCAACACACGAAAAGATTGACGCTCAGGAAATCTTGAATTCTCTGAAAAATAACCTTAATATTAAAGGTGGGGGTAATTCAAATATGACTTTGGGCGTAGTTCACGGTAATCTGGATCAGATAAAGAAAGAAGTCGAGGAAATCCTAAATAAATATTGATAGTTGAGGGGGTACATACTTCTATGAAAAAGATAGTAATCACAGTCATTTTAATTGTTACATTGTTACCAATTACCTTTGCTTTGCAAGCGGGGATCATCTTTAATGGTGACTTGCAATCGGACAATAACAGCTATATCGGCTTTGTAGCCAGAAGTCAATTTGGTTTTGGGGGGCTGGAGATAGCAGCCATGCCAAAAGTTGGACCGGAAGTTGATTTTACCAGTTATCGTTTTATCGTCTCACCTTCTATTGGATGGGGAACACCTGAATTAAGAATATTCGCAGGTATAACGCCTCATATCGAGATTAATGAAGGAAAATTTGAATTTTCACCAACAAAATGGGGAATCGGAGCAGGTTCTACCTTTGCCGTTGCAAGAAATGTCATTGGGTTCTTCGAATTTTTCGCCGTATTTGATTTTGCAGAAAACAGCCAAACCGAAGGCTTTACTGAAAACACCATACTCAGTGTAGGGATAACTTATAATTTTGATGTAGGTTTTTAAAAGAGTTAATTTGCCCTGAAGGAAACACTGACCTGTAACCTCAAGGGGTCAATTCTGTTGGGGATGTAAAGCAATTTAAGATTTTTAACAACGATATTGGCAAGCTCAGGTGAAACTGCGCTGGATATATTAACAAGGGTATTAGCCGAAGAACCGGTAATGTACAGTTCAACAATCACCTGGCCGGAAACGGACTCTTTTCTGATGCCGGGTTTTGTCAGAAGTGCCTGATAATCTTTCTGCAGGCCACTTTTTACGCTGTCAAGATTCGGGATATCATATTGTTCAAGGGCGTTTAAATCTAGAATCTGTGCATTTTGTTGTTCACCGGAGGTGCGATTAGCTGTTGAGAATAAAACATCGCTGTTGATACTTCTTTTGGCTGGAGGAGCTGCCTGGATCTGATTAAAATCCAACGTTCTTTGTTCAAAGATGCTTTCGGGTACACTTAACGGGTTTTCATTCTCCTGAACTTCCAGTGTTTTGATTCCTGATGTGATGCCCTCAACCTTTTGAGCCGGTTTTGCTTCGAAGGTTTTCAATGCTTCAAACAGGGGATCTGGTTGCCTGTTGACGGGTTCTTCCGTGACAACAGGTGGTTCAGGGTTAGGTTCAGGTTGAACGGGAGTTTCCTGAACCACCGGGTCGACTTTCGAGGAGCTCATGTTGATGTTTAGAGAAAGAAACTTTTCTTTCGTTGATTCATATGGAGACGAATTGATAACAAACAACAAAGCTACGATCAACAGTACCTCAACGATTGCAGCCAATATGCCCGAGACGATAAACTTTGGTTCAATTCCCTTTTCGTCATAATAATTACCTTCGATTTTATCCCCTTCTATCGCACCTGAATATTGATATTAGTAATACCTGACAGTCTTAACGAGTCCAGAATCTTCATGACCACACCGTGGGAGGCTTTTTCGTCGGCTGAGATGACGGTGATAAATTCATTGCCGGTCTTTTGTTTCCTTTCAGCAGATGAAAGCAGCTGTTCAACGGTGATTTCGTTAGAATCCAAAAATATCCTGCTTCCGCTGTCTACTGTTATCCTAAATATATCAGGAGTTTCAACCACCTGTTCAGTTTCAGTTTCAGGTAATGTGATGTCTATGGCCTTTTCGCTTTCAAGGTCGAAGGTGGATGTAAGTATAAAAAACAGCAATAGAATGAATAAAATGTCGATTAATGGTGTAATATTGATGGATATCCCTTCATCATAATCATGTTTGGCCATTTAGCTCATATCATCCTTTTTGTGGTTTCTTTCGGTACTTTCAGGCATTCCATGACATAATAGTCTGTCAAATCATGTCTGATACCCGTTGCCATTTCCTTAATGAAACCGATAAGTATACTCAAAGCGATCGCTACGATTAATCCCGCAATGGTTGTATAAAGGGCTTCTCCAATTCCATGAGCCAGTTCATCCGCGTATTTTAACCCTTCAGTTCTCTCGATGGTATTGAAAATCTTGATCATACCGGTAGTCGTACCTAATAATCCCAGTAAAGGGGAAATGGTTGCAGCTGTGGAGATGATTCTGAAATTTTTATACAGCTTTTCACAGTGAAGCCCCACAATTTCCTGTATCTCATCGGCATTTTTCGAACGTGTTTTGTTAATCTTTGAGTTCAAAGATGACAAAAAGAAGTTTTCATCTCCCGATTTCATGCAGGATTTAATGGATGAGAGCATGATAAGTCTTTCAAAAAAGAAAAAGAGCCCCACCGCAGCGGTAATAAAGATGACGATGATGATTGGTCCACCGGTTTTTATAATATCGAGATAAGACATGGATCCCCCTCCGTTCTAAGATTCCCGTTCAAGTTTCTGCAACTCATCTCTCAATTTTGCAGCGTCTTCAAATCTGAGTTCCAGAGCCGCCTTGTTCATTTCTTCTTTTAGTATTTCCAAATAACTTTCTTGTTCCATGCTTTCTGCAACGCTCAGGAGTTGCTTTGTATTTTCGCTGACCCCTTGATAATCCTCTTCTTCCTCACCCCTGAATTGAGCGAACATGTCACCTTCAATGGCCTTTTTGATGGTTTGAGGGGTGATGTTGTGCTTTTGATTATACGCCAGTTGAATCTCACGCCTGCGTTGCGTGACTTCCATTGTAACCGTGATGGCCTTAGACATTCTTTCCCCGTACATGATGACTTTGCCGTTTACATTTCTGGCGGCACGGCCTACGATCTGTATCAGGGTGGTCTCATTTCTCAAAAACCCTTCCCTATCAGCATCCAGAATAGCAACCAAAGAAACTTCCGGCAGATCAAGCCCCTCTCTGAGAAGGTTGATACCAACTGCTACGTCAATTTCACCGGTTCTCAATTTTTTTAAGACTTGTACCCTCTCAACCGTTCCCAGTTCGGAATGGATATATTCCGCTTTTGTTCCCAGCTCCTGAAGGTATTCGCTGAGACGTTCAGCCATGGACTTTGTCAAAGTCAGCACGAGGATTCTCTCGTTATGGCTGACCCTTTCCCTGATCTCTTCCAGCAGGTCATCGATTTGGTTTCTGGAGTCTCTGAATTCGATCTCAGGATCTACAAGTCCCGTGGGCCTTATAATTTGCTGGATGATCTCAGTTGAATGTTCCCGTTCGAATTCTCCGGGGGTGGCCGAGGTGAAGATGGTCTGCCCAACTCTCTCGGAAAACTCTTCAAAATTCAGCGGTCTGTTGTCTGCTGCTGAGGGTAAACGAAAACCATATTCGATGAGATTTTGTTTTCTGGATACATCCCCCCTGTACATGGCCCTTAACTGGGGAACAGCAATATGGGACTCGTCGATGATCGTTAAAAAGTCATCTTCGAAATAGTCTAAAAGTGTCCAGGGCGGTTGTCCGGCTTTTCTCTGGTCAAAATGCCTGGAATAATTTTCGATTCCCTGGCAATACCCCATCTCTGAAAGCATTTCCAGGTCCTGTTTGGTTCGTTGCTCGATTCGTTGGGCTTCGATAAGCTTATTTTGGTTCTTAAATTTGAGAATCTGCTCGTGAAGCTCTTCTTCGATGGTCTTGATCGCCTTTTTAATCTTGTCCTCCGTGGTGACGTACTCTGTAGCCGGATAGACGATGATCCGGTCATAGTCTTCGATCTTTCCCCTGGTTACAGGGTCAAAGCTGAAGATGGTATCCACCTCATCGTCGAAGAATTCCACACGAATGCCAATATCGGCATATCCGGGGTATATTTCAAGTATCTCCCCTTTGAGCCTGTAATTTCCGCCCTTTAATACATCTTCTGAACGATCGTATTGCATTTCGGTGAGTTTTGATGTTATTTCCCGCCGGGTAAAAGTGTGGCCTTTTTCCAGGACCAGATTCATCTTTCTGAAATCATCGGGATTACCGGAACCGTATATACACGAAACGCTTGCAATAACAATAACATCGTTACGTGTCACGACGGATTGAAGAACGGAAAGTCTCATCTTTTCTATGATTTCGTTTATCTGAGCCTCTTTTTCAACGAAAACATCCCGTTTGGGGATGTAAGCTTCCGGTTGATAATAATCATAGTATGAGATGAAAAATTCTACACGATTTTCCGGGAAAAACTCTTTAAACTCCCTGTAAAGTTGTGCTGCAAGGGTTTTATTTGGAGAAATAATCAAGGCCTGTCTTTGCAGCCTTTGAATAACATGGGCCATGGTGAAGGTCTTTCCCGACCCCGTAACACCCAGTAATGTCTGATAGCGGTTTCCCGCTTTTATGGATGTACAGATATTTTCTATTGCTTCCGGCTGGTCGCCGGAGGGTTCATACCCGCTTCTGATTTTAAAGTCCAATCTTTTTTGCCCTTTCCCAGTATTCGTCCAGTGTTTTCAACTCCTGTTCCTCAAACACCTTCTCGTCTTTTTTGATCATATCTTCCATGTATCTGAATCGCTTGATAAACTTGCTTGTTGCCTTTCTCAATGCGTTTTCCGGGTCAATCTTAAGGAATCTGGCCACGTTTACCATTGCAAACAGCAAATCACCAAATTCTTCCTCTATCTTTTCAAGGTTTTTTGAAACACCGGCTTCATGGTTGATTTCATCTTTTAGTTCCAACAGTTCCTCGTCGATTTTTTGTATGGCATCATCAGTGTGTTCCCAATCAAAGCCACATTCTGCAGCATTTTCCTGGACTCTTCTTGCCATGCTTAAAGCCGGAAGAGCTTTGTTGATCTTTCCGATTCGTGATAAGGCTTGCTTCCCTTTTTCAGCAGCTTTGATATCTTCCCATTGCTTATAGGAATACTGAAATTTTTCGGTATCTTCAAAAACATGAGGATGACGCCTGATCATCTTTTCGTTTATCGTTTTCAGAACATCATAAATATCAAATGTGCCGATTTCCCTTCCAATCTGAGCGTGGAATATCGTTTGTAACAGCAAATCTCCCAATTCTCCCGTTAACTCTTCTGCGTTACCTGAATCTACAGCATCAGATACCTCATAAGCTTCTTCTACGGCATAAGGTTTAAGTGTCTCATGAGTTTGCTTTTTATCCCATTCACAACCGTTTTCCCCCCGAAGTTGCTCCATGATAGTCAGGAGCTTTCCAAATTGTTCCTTCTTTTGTTCCAGTGAGTGCATTAAATTCTCCTTTTAAAGATCACAATCTGAAGTCTATCCGATACGTTTTCCGCCTGATCGGCAATATCGGCCAATTTTTTGATGAGTTTTTCAAGTTGTATCTTATGGGCCAGCTCGATCTCATCTTTTCTAAACAGAGCTCTCACCAATCCCTTTTCCAGCACATCACTTTCATGTTCCAATTGTTCCGTTTTATTAATGTGTTCATTTGCTACGTCCATATCATTGAAAATGGATGAGGCAGCTTCTTTAACAGACAAATAAGTTTCCAGAGATTTTTCCGCCAATTCTATCAATTTTGGAATGAATTCCTCCGGGATATTGATATTCTGAAGTTCAATCAGGTCAGCTGTAGATTCAGCTTTGTTGGCTACCACATCAATTGACTCGGCTATTCCCAGAAGATCTCCCCTGAAGTTGGGTAAAAAGGCGCCAAGGTACATTTCAGTTTCCATCTTCCTCCGCTTATCATCAGCATCACTTTCGTTTTTTCTTATCTTTTCAACAAAGCCTTCTCTGTCAAAATCTCCATTCTTAAGGTTCTTCAAAAAATCAATTAATGATTTAACGGTGTTTTCAACGGCAACCATGTGATCTTCGAAAAGCTGGATGATTCTGAGTTCTTTTTTTCCGAAAAATTGCATTATACCTCCTTAAATAATCGGCCGGATAACTGTATGTGATGAATCCTAATTAATTGGAAACAGTTTATGCCCGGGTAAAAAAATCTTTAAGATACTGTGCAGTATAAGAATCCTCTCTTTCTATAAGCTCCGGGGTGGGTCCTGTGAATACCAGGTTGCCACCTTTGTCCCCGCCTTCAGGACCCAGATCGATGATCCAGTCGGCATTTTTAATTATATCAAGATTGTGTTCGATAACAATAACTGTGTTTCCACGTTCTACTAAACGATCTAATATTTCCATCAAACGCCTTACATCTTCAAAATGCAGACCGGTCGTAGGTTCATCCAAAATGTAAACGGTGCTGCCGGTTGCCCTTTTTCGTAGTTCAGAAGCGATTTTTATTCTCTGGGCTTCTCCTCCTGAGAGGGTTGTCGCCGGTTGCCCCAGCTTGATATATCCCAGACCCACATCCTGAATGATTTGAAGGGTGTCTCTGATCTTGTTGATGTTTTTAAAGAATTCTCTTGCCTCGTCGATGGTCATTTCCAAAATATCGGAGATGCTTTTTCCCCTGTACTTGACTTCCAACGTCTCTCTGTTGAATCGTTTTCCCTTACAGACATCGCAGTCTACGTAAACGTCAGGAAGAAACTGCATCTCTATCTTTACCTGTCCATGTCCGTTACAGGATTCACACCTTCCACCCTTTACATTGAAACTGAACCGGCTCTTCTTATAGCCCCTGGCTCTTGCTTCAGGTGTTCGAGCGAATAAATCCCGGATTTCATCGAACACCTTTGTGTAAGTTGCCGGGTTACTTCTGGGTGTTCTCCCGATGGGTGACTGGCTTAGTTCAATAACCTTGTCTACCTTTTCATGACCGGAAATACCGATGTGCTTGCCCACTTCATCGTGTGTTCTGTAAATGCGATTCTTCATCAGCGGGTAAAGTGTTTCATTGATAAGAGATGATTTTCCCGAGCCTGAAACACCCGTCACACAGATGAGGACTCCAAGCGGGAATTCTACGGTTATATTTTTAAGGTTATTCTGACCCGCTCCCGTTAAAATGATCCTGTCTGAAGAGGGTACCCGATGGACGTCTTTTAGAGGGATTTTCTTTTTACCGGTGAGATAGTCCGAAGTCTGTGAGATACCCTCCTGATAGGTAAAAATGTCTTCAACTTTACCCTGAAAGACGATTTCTCCCCCGTGAACCCCTGCAGCAGGTCCCAAGTCAACCAGATAATCCGAATTTCTAATCACCTGTTCATCGTGTTCAACTACGATGATGGTGTTACCTACATCCCTAAGTTCTGTGAGGGTTTTTATCAGTCTGGAATTATCCCTTTGGTGCAGCCCAATCGTGGGTTCATCAAGGACATAAAGGACACCCTGCAGCCGTGAGCCGATTTGCGTGGCAAGACGGATGCGTTGAGATTCTCCCCCGGAAAGGGTGGAGGCCCTTCGTGCAAGGGTTAGGTAATCAAGGCCTACATCAATGAGAAATTGAATCCTTCTTTTGACTTCTTTAATTACTTCTTCAGCGATCTTTGCTTCCCTGATGGTTAATGGGAGGTTGTTAATGAATTCAAAGGCCTGTTCGATAGGAAGCTCGGTTAATTGGGAGATGTTTAGGTCGTTTACAATAACGGCCAGGGCTTCTGCCCTTAATTTATGACCATTGCAGGCATCACAGGGCTGTTTTTGCATAAATTTGTTTTCGATCCATTCTCTGATGCCGGGTGAACTTGTCTGGTGATAACGCCTTTTGATGTTGTTGTAGACGCCTTCAAATTCCTTGGATGTTTCATAATGGCCTGAATCGAACTCATAGCGTCGTTTGATCTTTTTATCGCTGCCAAATATCAGGGCATCCTGACATTTTTTGGGTAATTCCTTAAAGGGGGTGTTGGCATCGCCGCCGTATGTTTTGCACACTTTTACTAAAAGGTCAAACATGTATCCATCTTTGAACATGCCGATAGCACCCTCATTAAGCGTCTTTTCTTTGTCTACGATTAAGTCCGGGGTGATTTCAAGTTTATACCCCAACCCGGTACATTCGGGACAAGCCCCGTAAGGCGTGTTAAAGGAGAAGATTTTTGGTGTGATCTCCGGTATGCTGATTCCGCAGGAGGGGCAGATGAAATCTTCACTGAAGACCTGAGATTCATGGGTTTCATAGTTTTCGATTTCTACAAAACCACCACCCTCTCTAAGCGCCAGCTCAACTGAATCTGCCAGGCGTTGCATGTGATCCCGGTCTTTTTCCAGTTTCAACCGGTCTATCATCAGTAAAATCGTATGCCGGATGTTCTTTTCCAATTCGATGGACTCCTCAAGATCGTAAAGATTACCATCTATTGAGATCTTTGAATATCCTCTTTTACGGAATTTTGCGATTTCCTTCTTGTATTCGCCCCTTTTTTCCCTTACGATAGGTGCGTATATGATAATTCTTGATTCTTCAGGCATTTCTGAATACAGGATATCTACGATTTCATCTACACTCAATCGGGACAGCTCTCTCCCGCAAGAAGGACAATGAGGTATACCGATATGAGCGTACAGAAGCCGTAGATAATCGTATATTTCAGTCACGGTTCCCACTGTGGAACGTGGGTTGTGACTAACCGTTTTCTGATCAATGGCTACAGAGGGAGAAAGTCCTTCAATGGATTCCACATCGGGTTTTTTCAGATCTCCCAAAAATTGTCTGGCATATGAGGAAAGTGACTCCAAATAACGTCTCTGGCCTTCCGCATAGATGGTGTCAAATGCCAGAGAGGACTTTCCGGAACCGGAGAGACCGGTGATCACAGTCAGCGAATTTCTGGGGATATCGCAGTCTATATTTTTTAGATTGTGTTCTTTTGCGCCTTTTACAATGATTTTTTCAAGCATTTATACTTTCCACCGTTGCCAGTAATTCATTTGCAAGAGTTGTGATTTGTTCTTCACTTTTGCCTTCAATCATGATTCTGATGAGGGGTTCCGTACCGGATGGCCTTACTAGGACTCTCCCGGTGTTTTTCAGGATGTCCCTGGTTCTTTCCAAGGCCTCTCCCAATTCAGACGATTCCATCACCTTTTCTTTATCGTGTATGCGGATGTTCTTCAACACTTGGGGGAAACGTGGTATGTCGTTAATCAAGGCTGACAGTCTTTTTTTGAAATGATTCATGGTTTCCAGAACGGTAAGGGAAGTAATGAGGCCGTCTCCGGTCGTGTTCCGGTCGAAGTAGATAATATGCCCCGATTGCTCTCCGCCGATCATGGCTTCTTTCCGTTTCATTTCCTCAAGGACGTAACGGTCTCCCACACGGGTTCGAATTAGTTGCATGCCCCGTTCGGTTACGTACTTTTCAAATCCCAGATTACTCATGACCGTTGAAATCACCAGGTTGTTGGAGAGTCTGCCGGTTTCTTTGTAGTAATTTGCCGTTATGGCCATGATCTTATCTCCATCAACTTCCCGTCCTGTCTCGTCAATGAGAATACACCTGTCGGCATCACCGTCATGGGCGATCCCGATGTCGGCCTTCAACTCCAGCACGGAATCTGTAAGGGTTTGGGTATGCTGAGAACCGCAGTTCAGGTTAATGTTATATCCGTCGGGATTGGCATTGACCACCGTTACTTTGGCACCCAATGTCCGGTAGACTTCCGGTGCAATGGCGTATGAAGCACCGTTGGATGCGTCAAAAACGATATGCAGTTGTTTGGAGTTTTTTGCATCAGAGAAGTTGGAAAGGTCCAAGTCGTCGAAATGCTTATAGATCCATCTCAAATACAATCCCCGGGCTTCCGGATAAGGAGTTATTCTTCCCAGTTCGTGATGGGTTTGTGCTCTGATGCTTCCTGCCAGGATGATATCTTCAATCTCTTCCTCTTCCAAGTCCGGTAGTTTGAAGCCATCTTTCATCACTTTTAGTCCGTTGTATTCAAATGAGTTATGGGATGCCGAGATCATGACTCCGGCTGAATGATTGATGTCAGTAACCTTTGCAAGAGCCGGAGTGGGCATGATGCCGCAACACTTAACGTTCATGCCTCCTGAAGCTGCACCGGAAGCAACCGCTGATTCAAGCATGTCACAGGATACCCGGGTATCTTTTGCCAGCATCAGGTCTTTAATGCCATCTTCCAAAACGATCTGAGCGATGGCATTTCCAAGCCTGAACGCCAAATCGGCTGAAATTTCTTTACCGGCAACACCGCGTATTCCATCTGTTCCAAATAATTTACGCATCAGCCTGCCCCCTATTTCAAAGAATCCAGTATTTTTTTTGCATACGTGCCGTACTGTGAATAATTCGACAATTCCCTGGCGGTTTTTTGGAGTTTGTCACTGTCCCCGATTTCTTCATAAATCCTGGCAAGATAATACAACGAATGGGGGATATAGGTCGAATCCTTTTGAGTATCTATAAGGGTCTTTAATGTGTTTTCGGCATCGTTGTAATTTTGCAGGTTGTATTGGGATAATGCTTTGTAATATAGGGTATCATCCCGATAATTTGAAAGCACTTTATCTGAAAGAATCAAGGACTCTTCAAAATTCTCCACAGCCCTGCTGTAATCTTCGTTTTTGTAATGTTCGTAGCCTTGGTTGTAGTATTGGGCAATTGCCTTTTGAAAGGCCAGATCCCTTTTTCTTGAATAAACCTGATGCAGATCTCCAAGAGCCAGATTGTCCAAATCTGCCCTCATAAAATAATCAGCGCTTTTTTCACTGTCACCGGATGAGAGGGCATCTTCACCGAGAAGCAGGTATTTGTATTTAACTGCGTCCGCTTCACCGGCAGGAATGGGATCATATTTTCTTTCACGGGCTAAAGTGGCATTCAAGTTTTGTATTTCAGTGTTGGCATTTGCCAGTTCTTCAGTTAACGCTGCTATTTTTGAGTCTTTTTCTTCCGCTGATTTCCGATTGTTTTCTATAGTTTGATTCAGTTCTGCGATCTTACCTTTCAATTCCTCAATCTCTTTTTGTTTTTCCGCAATGATTTCACCGCTTTGACTGGATTCCGTCAGCTGTTCCTTTAAATTTGCAATTTCCTTCTCCCGTTCACCCAAAGTCTGTTCAAGTGCGCTGACTTGGGCAAGGGTGTTTTCAAGGTCACTTTGTGTCTTTGTCAGGTTGAGTTGAAGGTCCTGTATTCGTTCATCCACATCATCCGATTCCAGCTGAGTGGTTAAGCTGTTGATTTCTTCTTTTTGCCGGGTAACTTCATCTTGAAGTCTCTTGATCTCCTTCTCGTATTCAGCTGATACTTGTGCAATCTGTTCTGTATTTGTTACGGTAGTGGTGGTTGAAAGTGCCGGATCGGAAAGAGTAGCAATGGTGTTTTCTTTCTCAGCCAGCACCACTTCCAAACTGTCGATCTGTTGTTGTTGATCGTATATTTGATCCTTCAACTTTTGAATGTTGATTTCAGAAGTTTCAGATGCAGCCTGTTCCAAAGCCTTATATTTTCTATCAAGTTCCTGATACAAAATCTCCTGACGGTTTAATTCGTTGGTGAGCGTGCTTACAGACTGCTGTAATGCCGCTTTATCCACATTGGATTCTGTAACCTCGTTTTTGGCCTGTGCGTAAAGCAGGAAAAATATAATAAACGCAGCTGCAAAAAGCAATGTAAACACAAAAAAGATGCGTGCGATTTTTTCCATCAAAAAGTCCCCCCTTGGATGTTGGAATCAGAAT
>CAZRYM010000046.1:0-14049 GCA_964604305.1 uncultured Thermotogaceae bacterium
ATCAATTCCTCTTCTGTTTGTTCGTTTAAAAGGATGATTTTTCTGATTTCGTTATTACTGTCAAGATAGATGTTGATGGAAGGGTATTCTTTTTGAAAGAGCAATAAAATTTCAGGTGGTGAAAGCTGTATCCTGAAAACATATGTGCCCGTTTCGGTTTTCCTGGGATAAACATTTAACTCAGAAATTGACTCAATTGCTATGAGAAAATCCAAAAATTCCATTAATAATGTCGTTGGGTTAAACTGAATCTCCTCACCGGCTTCAAAACTTTGTAGAGCATATTCAGCTTTTTCAATGTTTAATACATATAATAATTTCTCTCTGTACTGGTACAAAACGGTAATTCCCTTTAGCATGTCTGGAAATTCAAAATCAATTCTGTAATCCCGTAAGTCCCTGCTGTAAAACTTCATTGAATAAAACAATTCATATGGGGTACTGTTTGAATCCACAAGATGGGAACGAATCTCAATCTTGCCTTGAATATTCCGCATACCGGAAAATTTTCTGATAGAATCACTCCAGGCAGAGAAGCTTTCATCATCAAAATCTGCATATGTACATGTTACCGACAAAAATAACAGTATTAAAAAAACAAAAAGACCCTTTTTCATCTCAAGCTTCCGATTCTTTCCCTTGGGTTAATGATTTCTGTAATCCTCACCCCGAAACTTTCACTAACGACGACAACTTCACCTTTTGCAATTACCTTGCCGTTAACCAGTATGTCAATGTGTTCCCCGGTCAGTTTGTCCAATTCTATGATGGAACCAATATTCAGATCCATTATTTCTTTGAGTTTCAATTTGCTTCTACCCAATTCAACAGTTATTTCCAGTGGTACATCATAAAGCAACTCCAGTTGTTTTGGCAGTTGTGTATAAACCGGCTCGTCAAAATCTTCAAACTCGACAGGCTGAGCGTTCACCGCTTCCTGTTTTTTTTGTTTGGGAGGCATAAAAGCACCTTCTTCCTGTTGCCTTGGCTGTTGTTTTTGAGGAGTTCTTGCTACGGGTTGCCTTTTCTCCTCTGATGGTTGTGGTTTTTCACTTAAATCGAGCTTTTGAGTTTCTTCAGCTCCGGCACTTGCAACTTTGGCATATAAATCCTTGACAAATTGAATGGGTAATATCTGAAAGATATTTGTATTGGCAAATGTCCCAATGCTCATGTCAAAAGAAACTAAAACGATTTCGTCATCTGCCTGATTTTCCGGGGGTGGAAATTCTAAGTTTTCATCGTCAAAATTGACCATTGATACCTGGGGAGGGGTTATATTAACAGAACCATCGAGAAATTCAGACATGGATGTGGAAGCTGCGCCCATCATCTGATTCATAGCTTCACCAACCGCACTCATCTTCATATCATCCATTTGAGAATCTACATCTTCTCCGGAACCACCCATCATCAGATCAGCAATAATGGCTGCAGTTTTGGCTTCTACAATGAAAAAGTTAATTCCCTCTATGGCATCTTCAAAGTTTAAAGTGGTCACCAATTTTTCTCCATCAAATTGCTCTTTAAGGGCTTCTAGTTTTATAACGGATACCTTTGGTGTTGTGATTTCAACATTCTGCCCTATAATTGTAAAAAGCGCAGTAGAGGCTGATCCCATTATCATATTTCCCACTTCACCAATCATATCTATTTCGCCGGAAGTAAGACTCCCATGTGAACCTTCTGCTTCTGCAGATGATGATGAACTCTCTCCTGTTTCCCCTTCATCTTCGCCTTCATCATCCGAATTAATTGCCCCAAGCAAAGCATCTAATTCCTCTTGCGATAAAAAATCGTTGTTATCGGTCATCAATTATCCCTCCCCTTCATTGACTTCTTGGGCAAAATCCTTTATATCCGATTCAAATTCATCATTATCTTGTACAAGCTTACTGATTTTGATCGCCTTTTTACCCCGTTTTCTTCCTGCAACACCTTTAAACCTGGGCCTGTCACCAATACAAACATCTAGTTCTTCATCCTTATAGCGGTCCAAACGGATAACATCACCCACCTCTAAATATAAAAGATCCGACAGAGACAAATGGGTTTTGCCCAATTCAACGGCTAACTCAACCGGTGTTTTATCCAGGTTCTTTTTAATAAGTGGCCTCAATTCAGACTGCTTCTTCTGCATGGAGCTTGCAAACCACATCTGATTGGTGAGATTCTCAGAGAAAGGCTCAATGACTGATGATGGGAAACACACATTAAGAAATCCCTCAACGCTCCCAATGACAATCTCAAGGGTTACAAGCAAGGTCATCTCATTTTGAGGTGCTATTTGAACGAATTGGGGGTTTGACTCTATGTTTTCAATCTCAGGCACGAATTCCATAACATTCACCCATGCGTCACGCAAAAGCGTTAAAAATCTCATGGATTCTCTTCTTACAATATTCAACTCGATCTCTGTTAGCGTTCTGGGTTTAGCCACTGTTTCGCCAATACCACCAAGTATCCTGTCAATCATACCAAATATAACACCTAAGTTCACTTCAAGAATGGCACTGCCACTAAGGGAATTCCCTGTAAAAATGGTCATAAAGGTGGGATTTGACAGGGATTTTAAAAACTCACTGTATGTTATCTGATCAATAGGTCCCAGATTGACATCAACATAATACCGTAGTCTTCCGGATAAGTAGGTGGAAAGAGAACGGGCAAAGTTTTCATTCAACATCTGAAAAGTTCTGATCTGATCTTTCGAGAATTTCATCGGACGTTCAAAATCATATAGTTTGATCTTTTGCTCCGATTCCTCTTTTTTCATCTCTTCTACGTCTACTTCTCCGGTATCCAACGCCCCAAGTAGACTGTCAATCTCTTCCTGACTCAAAGAATCAGCCATTCTCACCACCTCCTTTTTTCGCTTTTTTTGCTTATTGCACCGATGTTATCGCAGTAATATGATAGTAAACCTCTATAACACCAAACTTGGCTTTATCGCCAACATATCCGGTAATCCTGTTAACCATGTCTCTCATTTGCCGGTTTAAAAGTTCCAGACCTGCCGGTGTTGACAATTCGGGGGGTTCTTTTTGTATGAACAAATCCTGAAGGGATGATGTAATCTGATCCTTTCTTGTTGCAATCTCTTCTCTGCAGGCATCGCTTCCTACTGTAAAGCTTAATAAATCCAAAACCACAACATCACTGCCACCCTTTAACATAAATGCCTTATTTGAGCCTTCAACGATAAACCTTACCCTGATTTCAACGGGATTTACAAGCGTACCTCCTTGCCCTGAATCCGGTGGGTTATTGGTGCCAAGAACTTTGATTAAGAGGAAGGAAACTCCTCCAGCGACAATCGCAGCAATAACAACTGAGATGAGCAATCCCATGATGTTAAAACCACTGCCACCTTTCTTTTCTTCAGCTCCGCCTGTGTTTTCATCAGCCATAAATCGTCACCTCACACTTTCCCGTTTGATCAGAATTCTAATCATTTGATAACTCATTCTCAAATCACTTAACTCTTGTCGATAATCTTTTTGAAGAAGACTTAAAGCTTGTTCTCTTTCTTCTTCATTTATTTCTCCATCTTTTACTCTGAAATCCAATAACTCTATTTCCGATTTATATTTCAAATCCAGTTTATTGATTTCCTGTAAAATCTCATTATCTCCTTTGCCTACAGGCACAAATCTTGCCGGATTATAATAACGTTCAATATCAAATCTCCCATTTCTGATATCCACAACACGTTCAGCCATACGCTTATTTTTTAAATCTTTTATAAAAAACTCTGCAACACTGGAGGCTCTGGCTGAGCTCAAATGAAGTTTTGACGGGTAAACTGAATTGTCCGGTAATTCTCTGTCATCTGTATAACCGTATATCTCTATGACGTTTGTGGTATGTTCAACAATTACAGACCCTATCTTTTCAAGCAGTTCTTTGGCTTCTTTCGTCAGGATGGCACTGAAGGGTTCAAAATAGATTAGATCACCCAGTGTAATAATCGTACCCTGATCGGTATTTTCTACAGTTATCTTTCCCTGAACACCTTCATCTTGAACGATTTTCAGCAAATCCTCCTTAATGCCGGGATTAGTGGTAACAATAGGTTCTGATACTGTCGTTTTTCCGCCTCTTAGAACACTTGGCGGACTTCCGGAAAATACCCGTGTAATTCCACTGGCCACTTCCTGAAATTTTCCCTCACTGATACTGGAAAATGCCAGTAATGCAATAAAAAAAGTCAAAAGTAGAGTTACCATATCCCCGTAAGTGGTCATCCAGGCTGGTGAGCCTGGTGGTTGCTCTTCCATTTTTTTTCTTTTTGCAGCCATTTAACTCACTCCTCCGGTGTTCCGGATGTTTTCTCATAAGCCTTTCGATCTTCTTCCGGCAGGAATGTCTTGAGTTTTTCCTCAAGGAGTCTGGGATTATCCCCGGATTGAATTGATAAGATCCCCTCAAGAATCATTTGTTTATGCATGATAAAAATATCTTTTCTTTGCTTTAATTTTTCAGCCATGGGTAAAAAGAACGCATTTGCAAATATTGAACCGTATAACGTTGTAATAAGCGCTTTCGCCATTGATGGTCCCAAAGCATCGGGATTGTTTAATGCTCCCAACATGGCCACCAGTCCTAAAAGCGTTCCTACCATACCGAAAGCAGGAGCATATGATCCGGCAGAAGCCAAAACACCCGCTTCAATACTTTTATCCTTTTCTACAAGGTCTATCTCTATTTCAAGCATATCCCGAAGAAGGTCCGGATCTGTACCATCCACTATCAATTGAATTCCCTTTTTGGTAAAGGGATCTTCCAGATTTTGGGCATCTTCTTCAAGGGATAAAAGCCCTTCTCTTCTTGCCTTTTCAGAAAAAGATACAAGGGTGCTGATGGTTTCAACATAGTTTAGCTGTGCCTCTTTGAGAGTGCTCATCATAATTTTCATCATGGCAAAGGACTTGCTTTTGGGGTTTGCCACCATAACCGCAGCGAGTGCCCCTCCAAGAACGATAACAAGAGAAATTATTGAATCTTGGCCGAGATATACTGCAACGTCTCCTCCCGAAGCCAAACCTAAACCAACACATATTATTCCCAGTACTACACCCAAAAGGGTTGAAATATCCAAAAAACCACCCCTAAAAGTTTCCCGTTCTAGTATCCAGATTACTGTTCAAGTCTTTTTTTATGTTCTTCATTTTCAACATACCTGGCCATTGCTGCCGTGATAGAATACGCCTTTTGTTTATAGTCGATAATCTTTTGAATGACCTCTTCCGATTTTTCCTGTACAATAAATTTCTTTCCTGTAAAAAGGGCGATCATTGTATCGGGAACACATTCTACCGTCTCAATGATTTCTGCATTTAAAAAAAATTTACATCCGTTCAGTTTCGTCAGTTCAATCATGAACATCACTCATTTTCATTTTTCTCTCTCCAAGGGGCTCAGTCCTTAATTGAATTTTCCATTTCATAAAGACTCTCCCTGATGATTTTTAAAAACGATGGATTCTCCCATAGTTTCTTATCCGTTTGATTTTCAAATAGCTTCTCGGTATCGATCGTGTAATCTTCAGTATTATAGCTCCTTTTAATCTCCCAATGAATCGATTTATCTGTTGTTATAAGGGTAAAAAAGGTCCCGGCTAAATCTCCAACAGGTTGACAATCTATATGTGATTTATGCAAAACAGCCGTTAATTTGGTCCCCTTCCCCTGCTCACTTACGATGTCCAAGTGGCCTCCTGTTAACTCTGCAGCTGATTTTAAAAAGGGGATTCCCAAACCCACTTTGCGTATCTTCTTATCACGTGAAGTATAAAAAGGGTCGTAAATTTGCTCAAGGACCTCCTTTGGCATTCCATTGGCATTATCTTCCACTTCAAAGGAAAAAACATCTTCCATTTCTTCAATTTTCAGAATCACATGTGATGCCCCTGCTTTTATGGAATTTTGACAGATATCCGCAACATGATCTGATAAGGTTCTTAACGACAAAGCATCACTTCCCTTCCATCTGTTTTATTGATAGCCTTTTTTAATTCTTCAAATGTTCTGTTTTTACACTTCACTATCATCTTAGCTTCACAAAAACTATCCAAATTGTGACTGTCCGAAGAGGAGAAAACAGTTCTTGAAGACAATTGCGATGCATATTGATCGTATTTTGAAGGCATATACAATTCACAAACCATACCGGCCGGTTCCTCTGGAATAAACCCAAGTTGAATAATCACACCCATGGCTTTATCTACATGCGCATAAACCGGAAACCCGTTATGCTTAAGTATTAATCCAGTTGCCTGATCAAGAGTCAGCGAAGTTGGAAAACCAAAGGGCTTTAGAACAATATCCTGAAAATCATCATTCTCATCAGCTAACAATTGATACCCGTTTTTTTCAGGATCCAAGGTGATATCAGGCAACGCTCTTTCAACTTCTAATCCGACTTTTTGAGCCGCTTCAGTGTCAGAAAAATAGCCCAGTATGTGAATATCCTCAACTGTCTGTATCTCTATACCAGGCAAAAACGCTACACCTGATTCTTTAAAAACCTTTTCAAAAGACTCCAGATTCCTTGCTGAATTGTGATCAGTTACAGCCGCCCAATCTATATGATTTTCCAAAAGCTTTTTCACAACTTGATTTGGCGTCATGGTTAAATCCGCACAAGGAGACAGGCACGAATGTATGTGAAAATCAGCCCTGTAGCATTGCATAGATCTTTCCGGTTATAACAAACGCATTTTGTTTGCTTCTCAACAAACAAATGCCCTCCTCTTTTGCCTTATCTATCGTATCCTTTGTATATTCCCGACCGTTTACAAGCACAATAGCCTTAACCCCTATTATGGTAGCCACAGCGACAATATTGGAATGAGATTGAACAGTTATCCATATGTCCGAATTACCGCTTGACATAACCTCACTTAACAAATCCGATGTATATCCCTTTTGTATCTCTTTTCCTTCATATTCACCGACCACAATTTCTACATCTAAATTCTCTATGATCTTCTCCAATAACATATGCTGTTTTTCACCTCAATGCGATGGCTTCAATTTCCACATCGACGTTCTTTGGCAAAGCCGACACTTCAACAACGGCACGTGCCGGGGGCTCTGATATAAAATACTCAGCGTATACTTCATTCAACTCTGCAAATTTTGACATATCGGTAATAAACACTGTGCATTTGATGACCTTTTCAAGTGATGATCCACACCCTGACAAAACTGTCTTTAAATTTTCAAGGCACTGCCTCGCTTGGACAGAAACACTAGCTCCGGTTTTTATTTCACCCGTTGATGGAACCATTGGGATTTGCCCTGAAACGAATAACAAATCCCCTGCACTGGCTGCTACCGAATAAGGGCCAACAGCTTTTGGTCCGTTTTCAATTTGATATACTTTCTTTTCCATCTTCCTTCCCCCTTTTATGCAATAAAAATGTATTCAATTATAGCATAGAATAAGGAAAGGGGCTTTATGGAAACCGTTTTTTTATAAAAACTTTCATAGGTGTATAATAGAGAAAATAAAAGGGGGGGGTACTATGAAAGTCCTTGCACATAGAGGAATCCATCATAATGCAGTTGAAAATTCACTGAAAGCATTTAAGGTAGTAAAAGAAGAACCTGTCGATGGTGTTGAACTGGATATTAGACTTTCCAAAGACGGTCAAGTAATCGTTTTTCACGATGAGGACTTAAAAAGACTTTTTGGAAATGATGAAAAAATAGCCGATTTGTCCCATTCACAGATCAATATGATAGCGTCTCAGAACAATGTCACCATCCCTACTTTGCATGAAGTTTTAGATTTACTTTTGGAAGATTTTCTAATTAATGTGGAGATAAAAGAACCGGAAGTAGTCTTCCCGTTGATTGATTTGTTAAAAAATGGTGGATATCAACTAAATAAACTCATCTTCTCATCGTTCATTCACAATACCCTCCCGCCCATAAAGGATGCATTCCCAACCGCAAAAATAGGTCTTCTAATAGGAAACGAAGCTGAAAAAGCGGCGAATCCTATGGACTACATACATAGTTCGGTATTGAAATACCAACCTTATTCTCTTCATTTACCAATACAAGCCTTTGATAAATTTGAAACAGACATGCTTATAAACGCTTTGTCTTCCTTAAAAGAAAAAACAAAAGTACAATTTGCCTGGTGGACTGTGAATAGCACAACAGAATTATCACCAATCATTAAACATGAGAATATAGCTGATTACATCATCTCCGATCACCCTGAAATCATTATTGATGTCTTAAAAACAGGAGTTTAAATGACTAACAAGGAATGTGCTCCGGGAGAAACTATTATCGAAGTAGACCAAACAATTAAATATGTACACCGATTGGTAAAGGGGAAATTAGAACTTAAATGGAAATGGCCCTCCTGGAAACCTGTTTTATTAACACCTGATTTTTATTTTGGCTTAGCAGAAACTGTGACCAAGGAACCGACATTTTTTTCTGTTCAAGCGGTAAAAGAATCTGAAATAGAGTTGATTGAAGCCGATTCACTCTTGTTTACAAATTCACAAGAAGTCTCAAAAAATCTTCTTGAATCCTTGGGTACGCTTTATGAAAAAGTGCTTTTTCAACGGTTGATCGGTGTTGAAATGAGTTCAGCTGAAATCATGTACCAGGCTTTTGATACTTTTTCAAAAGCCGGTAATGAAGCAAATGCCATTGAAGCCTATAGCCGCTTTATGGTCCAATATCCAGATTCAAAATATATCGATGACATGCTTAAAATCATCCAGGATATCTTTACAGATAAATCCACTGATACCCCCATCCCGGAAAATCCCGAAACAGCTTATGAATTTATCCTTTCGAATATCAACCCTGACGAACCCAATGAAAGCATAATGCTTTTAAAAAGTTATGAAAGAAAATTCCCTAATTCAGAAAAAACAAAGAACGTTCTTTCCATGATCATCAACGAGTATGATAAACTCGGAGATGAATATCAGCTGAATTATTATACGCGAAAGCTTATTTTTATAGCTCCGGATTCTGATTTTGCAAAAGATGCATTGTTTTATCTGATACACCTTCAACGCAGAACAGGTCACCCGGAATGGTATGAAAATGTGATAAGATTCCTTTTGAAGTACAAAGATGAAGAGCAAAGCACGATGTTAAAAAAATATATCAATATAGAACAGGACTGATCATTTTGGATTTGTTGACAAAAAACAAAAAATTAAACGCTTATTTATTAATCCCCATTTATGTGACGATCATATTCATAGGCATATTTACACTTTTTTCATGGGGAAACTGGCATCTGGTAAGTGATGCACTTTTTGGTGCTGCAATAATTGCTGTAAATATTTCCTGGGTCTCTTTGACAAGAAACTTGAAAAAGGAAAGAAAAGAACAAACCAAACATAAGGATACAATTGGACTGGCTTTTCTTATTTACAGCGGTTACAATTTTCTTGTTGCCATGCTGATTACTATCTTTATATAACGGAGGAAAATGTTTTGAAAAAACTTGTACTGTTATCTCTATTAACGATTATTACCGTTTCACTATTTGGCTATATCACGCTAAGGCATTTCGTTCAGTATTCTGACACACTCTCTTCTATTTGCGATAAGTACAATATTGATAGCTCGGTTATAATGGACTGGAATCCCGAATTAAATCCGAAAAAATTGAATGTAGGAGAGGTTGTCAAGATTCCCTTCCCAATTGGGTACAGATACCAGGTGAATCCTGAGGACACTTTAGGAGACATCGCCAATTTCTTTTTTGCCGATTTGGAATCAATTGCTTTGGCAAACGACTTGTTAAAACCCTATTTGGTGCGTGTAGGAGATTTTCTTTTTATCCCTGTCTACAGTATCGGCGAAAAGTTCAACAACATCCCAGGGAAATTGCTTTGGCCGGTATATGGTGTCATCACCTCCAGTTATGGTTACCGAACACACCCGGTAACAGGTGAGAGGGACAGTTTTCATTCGGGTATTGATATTGCAAGAGATGCCTCCGCCATTAAAGAAAACACCCCTTACGGGGCACCAATATTTGCCGCTGACTCGGGAACAGTAACTTTTGTTGGCGAAAGCGGGGGCTATGGAAATATGATAGAAATCAAAGGAACTTCTTATATCTTCCGATACGGTCATATGACCAGATTTACGGTTTATGAAGGCCAATATGTCAAAAAGGGACAGATACTGGGGAGAATAGGAAATACAGGAAGAAGTACAGGACAGCATCTTCACTTTGAAGTCAGAACTTTGGACAACTCACAAACATTGGATCCCATGGATTTTTTACCCCCGGTATCCGAAATGAAAAAATAGGAGGAATACAATGAATCTCAATCAAATTAAGGAAAAAGCTGCACAATATAAAGAAGACATGGTTAATTTTCTAAGAGATATGGTGGCCATCCCCAGTACTTCCCAGAATGAACGTGAGGTCGTGTTGCGGGTTAAGAAAGAGATGGAACAATGCGGTTTTGACGAAATCATAATAGATGGATTCGGAAATATCCTGGGCAGAATAGGAACGGGATCAACCATTATCGCTATGGATGCCCATCTGGATACCGTGGGTGTTGGAAATCCGGATCTTTGGGAATGTGATCCATTTAAAGGGGCTTATCATGATGGTGTGATATACGGTAGAGGAGCCAGCGATCAGGAAGCTGGTATGGCCTCTATGGTTTATGCGGGAAAAATTATCAAAGACTTGGGACTTGAAGAAGATTTTACACTTTACGTGGTGGGCAGTGTGATGGAGGAAGATTGTGACGGTTTATGCTGGCAATACATTCTGAAAGAAAACGTGATCAAACCGGATGTTGTTGTAATCACAGAACCCACAAATTTAGGTATTTACAGGGGTCATAGGGGAAGAATGGAAATGCGTGTAAAAACAGTTGGATTATCCTGCCACGCAAGTGCTCCCGAGCGAGGAGAAAACGCCATATACAAAATGACACCCATCATCATGGAAATAGAAAAATTGAATGAGCGGTTGAAAGACGACCCGTTCCTGGGAAAAGGCACTATTGCCGTGACACAAATCTTTTTTAAATCCCCTTCGCAAAACGCTGTAGCTGATGAGTGTGTCATTCAACTTGACAGAAGACTGACTGCAGGAGAAACCAAAGAAAGTGCTGTTGAAGAATTGAAGGAGATATTCAAAAATACCGGTATTGAAGCCCAGGTTGAAATACTCCAATACTCTGAAAAAACATACACAGATTTACTGTACCCGACCGAAAAGTATTATCCCACATGGGTTTTTCCTGAAGAGAGTAACGTGGTACAAAAGGCAAAGGTAACTTTTGAAACCCTTTTTGAAACACCTGCAAGGATAGATAAATGGACTTTTTCAACCAACGGAATAGCGACTGCCGGGATGTTTGATATCCCAACTGTGGGTTTTGGTCCGGCAAATGAAATTTATGCACACAGCCCAAAAGACCAGTGCCCCGAGGAGCATCTCGTAAAGGCTGCAGCATTTTACGCAGCATTTCCTCATTTTTACATCACAGATTAGAGGTTTTAAACTTTGTCAAAAACGCTGAGATTCTCCATTCAGATGGCCCTTGCAACACTTATCAGCAGAATACTGGGTCTTGTGAGGGACATGTTGTTTGCAAAGGAATTCGGAGCATCCCCGGAATACGACGCATATCTTGTAGCTGTTTTATTACCGTTTTTTTTACGTAAGATATTTGCGGAAGGGGCTCTATCAAGCGCATTTATACCACTTTATAACAAACGAGCCCTAAAAGGAATTGAAAATGGACGCAGGTTTGCTAATTCTATATTAACAATTTTTATTCCCCTACTCTTATTAGTGGTCATATTATGTACATACTATATGCCTGAAATTTTATCCCTGGTGGCCCCGGGACTGGCTCCGGGAGTTAAAGGTTTGGCTGTTTTCATGGGCAGACTAATATTTCCCTTTATACTGTTCATCAGTTTGTGGGCTGTTTACGCGGGTATGCTCAACAGTCACGATATTTTCTTCACACCGGCACTCTCACCTGCCATTCATAACATATTTATTATCGTGGGAATCTCCCTCTCACCACTGTTTGATCCTCCCATTCTGGGACCGGCAATTTTTTTCATCATGGGTGGAGCCGCACAATGGCTAATGGTTGTTCTGGCAGCGAAAGGGATCAAATTTAAGTTTACCCCTTCCCTCAATAAAAAAGATATTCAGGATTTCATGCCCATATTTTTAAGCAGTTTTGCCGCGCTCTCGGTGACCCAAATTAATTCCATTGTAGATACGAATGTGGTTTCCGGTCTGGGAACTGGTAGTGTTTCCCTATTACAGTACGCTAATAGACTCTTCCAATTGCCACTTGGTGTTTTTGCCATTTCCGTTTCAACAGTTGCCTTATCTCAGTTGTCCAAGAACAGCCCTGAAGAGTTTAAAAAAAATCTAGCTGAGGGAATGGAAAGAATGGCTTTGTTTGTCTTACCTGCCACCATCGGATTGTATTTATTGCGAGGGGATATTATCACCTTGCTTTTTCAAAGAGGGGAATTTAGCCTCTACGATTCACTCATGACTTCTGACATACTCATGGGGTATTTAATCGGATTGCCCTTTTACTCACTTTATTCATTACTCTCCAGGGCCGAATATGCCATTAAAAAACCACGAATCGTGTTCATTGCCAGTTCTGTATCAGTTGGTGTGAACATTTTTTTGGATATTACTTTATCCAAATCCATGGGACCTCTTGGAATTGCACTTGCAACCTCTTTTGCAGGCATAGCGGGTTTTACCGTTTTATCAATCCATCTTGTCCTGACGAAAAGGCTTCGAATCAGACGTTCAAATACTTTGGAAATAATTAAATGTATGATGGCCAGTGCCTTCATGGGGTTATTCATTATTCTGATAAACCGGCTGCTAGACTATTCCATGTTCAATGTAATGGTGAAGATCATCGTCGCTTCCGGTATTCTGTTTTTATCGCTTATCTTACTCCGGCAAAAAGATTTCATGGTCATTTATAATAGACTCTTAAAAAAATAACCTGCAATGATGGTTGACAAGAAAAAAAAATTATAGTATAATCCAGACTGATTTGGGAGATCGTCTAATTGGCAGGACAACGGACTCTGGATCCGTCAATGGTGGTTCAAGTCCACCTCTCTCAGCCATAGAGCACCCTTACGGGTGCTTTTTTTTTGGAGTGATCAATATGTTTAGAGATCCAAGGCAAATACTGTTATCAATACCAGCAGTTTTTTTGGCGATTATTTTTCACGAATTAGCACATGCCCTGACAGCTGATAAATTGGGAGATCCCACACCCCGCTCTTACGGCAGAATCACACTGAATCCTCTTGCTCATATGGATTTATTCGGTCTTATCGCCTTTTTTCTCATAGGATTCGGATGGGCAAAACCCGTACCGGTCAATCCAAATTACTTTAAAAATCCTAAAAAGGATAATATTCTAGTTTCCATAAGCGGTCCGGCAGCAAACCTTTTTATTGCCATCATAACTATTCTCATTGAAGTACTGTTTTTAAAACTTTCACCCGGTGTCTACGATACCCTGCCTGGACTCATTCCGGTTTTTCACACCATTGCTTATTTGAACATTGCTTTTGCCATCCTGAATTTACTACCCATACCACCGCTTGATGGTTATCATATCCTCAGAGAACTCATCAGCAACAAATATAAACATATCCTTCAAAGCTATGAAAGGTACTCACTGATCATCTTCTTTATCGCCTTGTTCGTTATTTTCCCCTATGTTTTCCGAACAGCTCAGATCATTTTCTTCTTTTTACTGGACCTGCTTGTTTGAATAAATGATTTAAAATATATCAAAAAGTGTTATTATATTATATTCGATTCCATTCAAATAAGTTGCACTTGATTCAATCATTTCAAAGGAGTGATCTATATGAACAGAAAAGGCTTTATTGTTTTATTGGTTGTTTTTTTTGTCCTTTCCGTATCTCTTGCCTTAAATCCTACTCATTTTATTCCAGCAGATATTGATTTTGCTCTTGATTTATCCTATCCTAAAGCCGTTATGGA